>CALMPX010000263.1 GCA_937871355.1 uncultured Bdellovibrio sp. | reverse complement strand
GTTTAAGCCAATACCTACGCGCGCTAAAGTTTCAATAACCTCTTCATCTGAGTAAAGATTGAACAAGTCAATATTCTCGCGCAAAGACCCTTGAATAAAGAATGTGTCCTGCGAGACGACGGCAAAGTGACTGCGATAATATTCAAGATCCATGCTGTGATTACCATTGATCGAGATAGAACCTGATGAATACGGGTAAAGCTTCATGATAGCTGAAATCAAGCTTGATTTTCCAGATCCGGTTTTTCCGATAATTCCCACTTTTTGGCCTTGTTGGATATTGAGAGTAAGGTGTTTTAAAGTGGGCTGTGCCTGGCTTGAATATTTAAGTGATAAATCATGAATATAAAGATTGTTGATTTCGGAATGTTCCTGTTTTGACGCTGCATTTTTTGATTCTTGAGGTTGTCCCGTTTTAAACTGAGCGTACGCGGGAAGTAAGGCACCGTCTTCGATAGGTAAGCGGATATATTCATCCATGCGCTGAACACCAATCATGGCCTCATCAAACTGAGAGAACCACTCAAAGAACATTTGTAGAGCCTGCGTCGCTAAAAATGTGTAGCTGAGAACAATCGAGACCTGTCCTATGCCAATGATATTTTTATTCATCAAATAGATCGATAAGAAACCATTCAACAAGAATAAACAAAAAGACATGATATTGAGCTGAGTTGAAAAAACAAAGACGCGCTTAAATACGGTTTTTTTGGCGTTTACAAAAATTTGATCGAGATGATTAAAGCGAGCTATAAATTGAGCTGACGATCCGGCCAATTTGATGTTCGTAGCGCCTTGAACGGTTTCTGAGAAATGAGATACCGAGGGCGCACGCAAAATAGAAACCTCTGATCTCGCCTGACGAAGTTGGTCTTGATTGTATTTCAAGATCCCGTAAAAGCAGACCATAGAAAGTGCTAAAGGGATGATAAAAAGCGGATGAATCAAAATCGTTATGATCACGATCGATATGACATCAAAAATAATAGAGAAAAACTCAGCCAGCGGTCCGCCGAATAAACGAAAAAGATTTCCGTAGTCGCTGGAGAACCGTGATGTGATTTTTCCTGCGGGCTGGTGATCAAAAAAACTTAAAGGGAAGCGTGAAACACGGTAAGTGGTCTCGTCATAAATTTTTGATATGGCATAGGAAGAAAGGCGTGAAATAAAAATGCGGTAAAATGTCGCCATAATAAATGATAGGGTCAGAACGACGATTAATTTAAGCACGAGTGATTGCAGTAATTCATGAGTGATGACATCGCTTTGATCTAATGTTTTAGCAATGATCTTTGAGTTATACAAAAGTAAAAAACGTCCAGAGAATCCGAATAAAAGTAAAACGACAATGGCCACAAAATACTCGCGAAACGCCTGGTAAAGAGTGTTGTAAACTGTTTTTGATGGTGTAAAGGTTGATTTTGATTTAATCGACATCAGCCACCTCTTCGACGTTCAAATGGGTTGATGCTTCGAGAAATTGCAGATAACTGCCGTCAAAAACAATAGACCCTTTATCTAAATAAAGGATGCGATCGGCGTATTTTAAGAAAGTATGGCGTTGGGTCGTAATTAAAAAAGCATGTTTTCGTTCCTGCATTTTCTTAATGCTCCCAATAATCGCGGCCTCGGTGTTGATGTCGACGGCGCTAAATGGATCATCTAAAAGAAACAAAGGCTTCGGATTGTAAAAAAGTCGCGCTAAATGAAGACGTTGTTTTTGTCCGCCGGATAAATTCACGCCACGCTCGCCAATCATTGTTTCTAAAAGTTTAGCTCCGGTTTTATGTGTTTCATCAAAGTGGGCCAAACGCAAAGCCTCCATACATTTGGCTTCGTCGTACGTATCATCATAGGTAAAAGTCAGGTTGTTGTGAATCTGTGAACTAAAAATAAAGGGATCTTGGGGTAAGTACACAGTAGGTTCAGCGGTAAAGTGATCTGCAGTGAACGGCGTTTCTTTGATAATTGATTTAAGTAATAAAGATTTTCCTGAGCCGACCGGACCAATCAGGGCCACGATCTCGCCGGATTTTATCGTCAAATTAATTTTGTGAAGGAGGTGCATTTTCTTTTGTCCGGCATGAAGATCTAAATTTAAGTTTTGAATATTGAGGACTTCATTTTGGTTGGAAGCTTTTTCTTGTGGATAAATCGGCTCTTTATTTTTAATAGACAAAATGAGATTCATACGCTTAACCGAGGTTAAGGCATCAAAGAACATGGTTAAAAGCCATGGCAGTTGCCGAAGTGGTCGTGATAAAAACACACCGACGACCCAAATTAAAACAAGGATGTCTTCTTTTTTTAAGTTTTCAATCGACGAGCTCATGAAATAAATAATGATCAATAAATTAAGCCAGAACGTAATACTTGATGAAAAAGAATTCATAGTTTGACCGTTTGTGACCATGGCCACGCGGTTATCTGTCTCTGACACGCGTTTAAGTTGAATATTTTTTTCAAAAGCCGTTATCCAGCCTAAGGTTCTTAAACTTTTAATGTTTTGAATCCATTCGTTGACCAAAGTCATACGTTCAGCTGCTAATTTTTTGAAATGATAAAAATAAACGGACTGGCGGCGAGCCATCAACATATTGAAAATGACCAGGACTGAAATACAAAACACAGAGTACCAGATATTAACACCATAGGTGATCTTTAAAAAAATCGGAGTAAAGATCAGTGGAAGTGTTGTCGTTAAGAAATAAGGTAAGGTTTGCTCGAGCCACATGGTGGCACTGGGAATATCCGTCGTGTACTGACTAACGAGTTCTCCGGTCGTTTTAGTTATTTTAGAGAACGAACTCAGATGTAAAATATGCTTGTAAAGCATCGAAGCTAAATGATGTTGAGCCAGTACGGTTTCTTTTTGACTGAAGTAGATCGTCAACTGATAGGACATGAGTGAAATGAGCATCAAAAGGGCTGCAATCAATAAATCTGAAACTAAACGGCTTTCTAAGAAATGCCGCTGATAGTACGGCGTAAGGAGTCCCGCCAGTCCAGCACTGATCGCTAAACTGACGATTAATAATTTATGACCCGTGCGATTTAAGAAAACTGTACGAATAAGTTTGTACGGTATTTTATTCTGGCTTGTTTTCTTATCTGTGTTCATCGTGTGCGCATCCAACCTGTTAACGAAAATCGTGCTGACTGACTGATTAAAACTTCGTGTTCTATATCACTTTTGAAAACAGCTAATGTTCCACCGTTAGGGAAAGTACTAAACTGCTTTTCAGAAGTTTCTCCGACATAACCAACTAATTCTCCGCCGAGCTCAGGTTTCCAGTCTGGATTCAGATAATAAACAAAAGAAAATTGTCTTTTGTTGTTCTCTATTTTTTGATCGGAGTGGCGTCGGTAAAAGTGGTTCTGGGGATAGAGTGCATAATGCGCTTCGAAGTGATCTAAGCCAATCCGAAAATAATCTTTGATTTGATACATCATGTGATTTAGGAATTCATTAAATGCTTTTTCCGCAGGAATGGGGCTGTCTGACTTAAGCCAATGAATGAGATCGTTGCGAATAAGTTGGGACTGTTCGACTGAAAGCGTTGTTTTAATTCCTGCGGGCCGAAATTGGCTATTGGTATTGATAATCTGAGCTTGCTTCAATAGATCAGCCCATAATTCAGGAATTTGCAGGAATAACCATCCTTTTTGGTCCAAGTGGTTTAATTGTTCTAAAGTTAGGCTAATCATCGGTATACTCTATCATCTGATCGAATTAAAGGAAAACTCTTTCAAAAGAGTTTTTGATTGTGTAAGTATGTGTTATGGCCAAAAAAACAAAGAAAACTAAAACGATCGAAATTCCGACTAAAATTAAAACAATCACTAATTTGAGCGGGGATATTTTATCTCATGTTCGCTCATCACCTACCATTAAAAATAATTTAACGGCAGATGAAAAAATCACTAAAATTAAAACTCACTTTGCTGAAATTATGACAACTTTAGGTTTAGATTTATCGGACGATAGTTTAGTGGATACTCCAAAGCGCATTGCTAAAATGTACGTCAATGAAGTTTTTGGCGGATTGGATGAAAAGAATTTTCCTAAAATTACCGTGATTGATAATTCAATGGAGTACGATCAGATGGTTTGCGTTCAAGACATCGAAGTTCTTTCGATGTGTGAACATCATTTCCAGCCCATTGATGGTTTTGCTACACTTGCTTACATTCCTAATAAAAAAGTCATCGGTTTGTCAAAGCTCAACCGCATCGTTGAATTCTTTGCTCGTCGACCTCAGGTACAGGAACGCTTAACCAAGCAAATCGCAGATTGTTTAGAATATATTTTAGGAACTAAAAATATCGCAGTTCACATTAATGCGAAACACTATTGTGTGATTTCTAGAGGCGTGCAAGACACTCACAGCACGACGACGACATCGGATTTGCGTGGTGATTTTAAAAATTCTCCTGAAACTCGAACAGAGTTTTTAAAGCAATGTCGTGTTCGTTTTAATACCGACTGATGGCATGATAACCAAGCTGATTTTATTCCTATTTTTTCTTATGCCCATGGCCTGGAGTACACGGGTTAATGCCAATTATTTCACCATGAAATCTTTCCTCCTCTATTTAATGGCAGGATTATGTTTTTTAGACATTGCACTTCAAAAGAATAAAAAAATGAGCATCCCCAGTGGGCTTTGGAAATGGTTAGTCATTTTCTTTATCGGTCTACATATCCTGTACTCTTTGGTTTTTAATTTTCCGACGGGATTTTTCTTTTTACCTAAATTTCTTTCCCTCGTGGCACTTATTTTGTTTTTAATCCATATTTCTTTGAACCTCGATGCGGTTATTAAAAAATATGAATGGGTTGTTCTCAGTTTTTTTGTTCTTTTATTTTTTTTAACGAGTCGAGATTTGTTGACTCGAATCAACGCGGGCTTTTCTTTTGCTAGTTTAAATATCGTACATCCTTTTGGAAATGTGAACATGCTGGCTGAATTTTATATATTGCTGGTGCCATTGACGTATTATTGGTTGATACAAAAAAGTGATATACATAAAATTTTTAAAATCATTATTTTTGCGTTGATTCATGTAGTTGTCTTCGTGACGAAATCACGTTCAGCCTATTTAGGATTGGGCTTATGGTGGACCCTGTGGCTTTATGAATATTATTTCTATCGTTATCTTAAAGCATTTTTAGCTATTGGATTGATCGTTATAGTTTCGCTGGTCACTTTTTTTTATAAATCTGATTCTTATTTATCTCAAATTAAAAGTGGTTCAACTGCGGAACGTATGAATTTTTATCGCTCAGCCATTGACCTGATTAAAGGCCGCCCTTTGGGCGTAGGGTCCCAATACGCCAATCAGATCGTACCTTATCGTCTGCAATATCCAGTTGGTCCCTATGAAACAGAATATCCGGATCAACCTCATTCTGAAGTTTTAAAGTGGGGTGTCGAGTTCGGTTGGCTCGGTTTAGCGGTCTCACTTTTTTGTCTTGGTTATGTGTCTTGGTTGACCGCAACAGGAGGGTCATTTCTTTTGAAAGGAGCCTACCTTGTTATCGTTCCACAGTTGCTTTTTCAATTTCCTTTTGAAAATCCAGCCACTATTTTGTTGTTATCAATCTACTTGTATCTCTTTGCTAAGTCTTTACCTCAGCAGACGATCAATTGGAATAAACCATTTAAAGTGATCAGTCTCATATTAGGAGTAGGTCTGATTTATTATTCAGTTGTGTTCATGACGTCTGTTTATTTTGAATCGAATTACCCGGATAGTTTGGAAAAGACCACACAAGCTTGCTGGTGGAATCCCGCTTATTTTCGTGAAAAAAAAAAAAAAAATTATAATTTGCTTCAAGCTCGTCAGTACGGA
>CALMPX010000262.1 GCA_937871355.1 uncultured Bdellovibrio sp. | reverse complement strand
GTAGAACAGAAGTCACAACTGTTGAAGGTATGCGATTTGACCGTGGTTACTTATGCCCTTATGTCGTAACAAATGCAGAAAAAATGGAAGCAGTTTTAGAAAATGCTTACGTTCTTATCTATGACAAAAAAATCTCGGCGATGAAAGATATGATCACAGTTTTAGAAGCTGTGGCAAAACAAGGTCGTCCACTTTTGATCATCGCTGAAGATGTTGATGGCGAAGCCTTAGCAACACTTGTTGTTAATAAATTACGTGGAACTTTACACGTTTGTGCCGTTAAAGCTCCGGGCTTCGGCGACAGACGTAAAGCGATGTTAGAAGATATCGCTATTTTAACTAACGGAACTGTTGTTTCTGAAGATCTAGGAATGAAATTAGATCAAACAACGGCCGCTCAATTAGGTACGGCAAAACGTATCGTGATCGACAAAGACAACACGACAGTGATTGATGGCGCTGGTAAAAAAGCAGATATCGCCGGTCGCGTTTCTCAAATCAAAGCTCAAATCGAAGAAACAACTTCTGACTACGACAAAGAAAAATTGAAAGAACGCCTTGCTAAATTAGCTGGTGGTGTAGCGGTTATTCACGTTGGCGGTGGATCTGAAGTTGAAATGAAAGAGAAAAAAGCTCGTGTTGAAGATGCTTTGAATGCCACTCGCGCGGCGGTTGAAGAAGGTATCGTTGCTGGCGGCGGAACAGCATTACTTCGTGCTTCTCAACAAATCACAAAAGCTAAATTCACAGAAGACGAACGTTTCGGTGCGAATATCATCAAACGCGCTTGTGAAGAGCCTGTTCGTCAAATCGCTACAAACGGCGGTCTTGATGGCGCCATCGTTGTGAACAATATCTTATTAGAAAAATCAACAACGTACGGTTACAACGCCTTCTCTGATGAATACACGGACTTATTAAAAGACGGTGTTATTGATCCCGTTAAAGTTGTTCGTTGCGCCTTAACAAATGCCGCTTCAGTAGCTTCATTGATGTTAACAACGGAAACGATGATTGCTGATGCTCCGAAAAAAGATTCTCCTGCAGGCGGCGGAATGCCAGGTATGGGCGGAGACCACGGTATGGGCGGTATGATGTAGTTTCCCTCGGGAGATGAATCATCTGTCTGACTTAATGTTCAGATAAACAAAAAGCCTCGGTCAGACAATGACCGAGGCTTTTTTTATTTTAAAACGCCATTTTAAAGATTAATTCCCACCGGAGCAAAAGCTGCGACCACATCAGCTACAGGATAACCCAGATCTTCCGCTGCATCCACCACACCCTGTGCGCCAGAGGCGAAGGTCGAAGTGGCTGTCCAATAATTTTGGTTTGCTTTTACAAACACATCGAAAGCTTTTCTGGTATTCCAACCTTTTGTCGTTGCTAAAAGATAAAAGGCTTTATTGTAAATACCACTACTGTGATGAACATCAGTTCCTTTTTTCCCGGCAACGAATTTTTTAACATGATCGATTGATTTGCCATCTTGAGGAGGATTGGC
The DNA here is from genome assembly GCA_937871355.1 of uncultured Bdellovibrio sp. Taxonomy (GTDB): domain Bacteria; phylum Bdellovibrionota; class Bdellovibrionia; order Bdellovibrionales; family Bdellovibrionaceae; genus Pseudobdellovibrio. Next base: position 4,356 of record CALMPX010000262.1, on the reverse strand, counting down.
CATATATCTTAATGCTTTACCCTTTGTTTTGAAAATGTCCGCTCCAATTTGAAAATCATTTTTACCTTGGCTGTAATATTCCGTAGCTTCACCGGCCATATCAGAAAAAGCTTCATTCATTCCGCCTGATTCTCCTTCATAAACTAAATCGGAATTAAATTCAGTAAAACCATGAGCTATTTCATGAGATGAAACATCAAGAGACACGAGCGGATAAAACATTTTATCACCATCACCAAAATGCATGGCGCTTCCGTTCCAAAATGCATTTTCGTATTTTTTTCCATAATGCACTTTCATGGTAATAGGAATTTTCAAAGGAGCCGTATTATACCAGTTCTTATAAAGATCTGAAATAACGCCAGCAAAGTAATGGGCGTCATTTAATGCACCATAAGATCCGTTGATTACATCCTCGACGTTTTCGTAACATGAAAAAGAAAACGCCGTTGATCCACTCGTCAGACTGTTTAAATTGACAGTTTTGATTGAATCCGTTTTCATAACACACTCTCCTGAAGTGGCTTCTGAAACTTCGAAAGCAGGAAATTTTGCTCCGTAATAGTATTTACCCGTTTTAGCATTACCCCCTGGACCCGTAGCTTGAGCGTGCTGTAAATTTTCAATCTCTTTAATTAACTTTCCTGTATGAGCATCGATGACGTGAAGTGGACGACTGGGCTCGCCGCCTTCATTTGTATCAGCGAAGAAGCTGACGATATAAACTAATTTTCCTTTTGAAGTTTTTGGATCAACATAAATTCTTAAATCAGAATGTTTATTTTCAATTTTCCAAGCCGCGCGTCTGTTTTTTGAAAATAAGCTAATACTACGATTCAAAGCCTGAGTCGAATTAAGCTTAGGTTCGATACTTTTAATATCTTGATCTAAATTTTTAACTAAAATGCCGTTTAAACGATGTAAACGGCCCGACTTAACTGAGACTGCAAGTTCTTGGGGCCAAACTTGAATACCTTGAAAAGTTTGATAGTAACGAACATGATTTATATCTTTATCAACGATTTGCGAACGTTGTTTAAACTGTTCAGAATCACTCATATTCAAATAAGATCTTAAATCAGAATCTATATTTGTGATTTTCGTCAGTGCCGATCTCTTGAATGATTGCCCCAGATCAACGAGCTGAGCTGCTTTTGATTGAGATAAAAAACTGATCATGCCAAATAGAAAAACTAAATGCTTCATACAAATCCCCTTGGTGTATCTATTTAGTCTTCAGCAAATTTTATCGAAGCAGTATCAATCAATTATTTTTTGAACATATTCATTACGAAGGTCGACCTAGATGATGGTTAGTATAATATTTTTTAATACCAAAAAGGACCTGGCACCTCATCGAGGTGTGTGCTAGCCTTTGGGCATATGAATGATATCAAAAATTCACACCATATTTATTTAGCGGCCGCCATTTGCTTTATGATTATAACCGCCCAAACTTTGTGGTCAACAATTCATGGAGATGGCGCCGTGTACGCGTGGATGATTCGTGAAGTTTGTCATAATGCTTCCAGTTTGTTGAACCACCCTTTAGCTTGGACGCGTACGAATTTTTTTATTGATCATCCTTATTTCTTTTTTTTAGTGGCAGCCCCTATTTCTAAAATATTTGGAACTGGTGATATTGGAATTAAAATTCCTAATTATATCGTCGGATTTATATCTCTGTGGATGGTTTATAAAATAGCTAAGCACTACTCGAATTCTTTCTGGCCAGGCTTATTAGCATGCTATGTACTGATATCAAATCCACTTTATGAGTTGATGCTCAAGCAACCTACTTTAGACCCGTTGGCCCAGTTACTGTCATTACTTTCTATCTTTGTCATGATCAATAATGAAAAACCAAAGATGAAGCAATTCTTTATCTCGGGTTTACTTATGGGATTTGCTTTTCTAACCAAAGGGCTTGAGCTTCTTCCTAATTTAGCGGCCTTATTTATTGTTGTTTGTAATCTCATCAAAAAAAATAATTTAAATCCATTAAAAGTTATTTCTATCGGTCTTCTTGGTCTAACGCTGCCGATAGTTTCTTGGCTGATTTATGATCGCATCTTCTGGAATCAAACTTGGTACCATCAATATTATGCGCGCCAATTTACAAACCGCTTTTTCAGTGAAGCTAATACACAGACTGCAATAGACTTAGGTTATCTTAAAAACTTAATCTCTAAATACTTTATTCAAATCGGAATTATCATTTGGGGCACTGTAAAAGCCCTTAAACAAGGACAACGCCTGAATCTGTTCTGGTGGTATACGGTGCTTTACTCTTTTTTCAATATTGTGGCCTTCAGTATTATCAAAAAAGATAGTTCTCAACATTTAACTGGCATTTTTTTATTTAGTTCGGTATTGGTCGGTCATTATCTTTATGAAATTTATCAATCGATGAATTATAGCAAAACCCAGATGACGTTGAATAAAATTCTTCCCTATTTTCACTACACCGTCGGTGCGGCTGTTTTAGCTATGTGGATATGGTTCATGACTCATGAAAATAATAAAAAAGATTTGTGGACTTATATTAAAAATCAAACAGCATTTTTCTCTCAGGCCGAAAATAATCTACCGGTCGTATTGGCCGATAATGTCGATGATTTGACCGGCGTGTACTTCACAGCGCAGTGGTACTGGTCGAATAATAAAATTTTCTTTGCACAAGAAGCTAAAAGTTTATTTGGAGAAAATGCCCCGGAAGTTTTCTTAATCACTAAAAAAGATGAAAATAGTTTTAATATCGAGCGGACTTTATATCATCCTTAAATGAATAAATTACTGAGCTGGATTTGTTTCGAACGATTCATCAACATTTTGCGTATTCATAATCGGCGTAATACTGATCACTTCATAGGTCGGAGACAAAACCACATAATATCCATTTTTTCGTGCAGTTGCGATAAAATCAGCGGCATTTTCTTTATTAATGGCTGTTCCACCAAAAGAAGCTCCGGCTGCTGATCGATCGACCACTCCATCACGGGATATTTGCTGTTCAATGGGAACTTGACGCCAGTCTTCATCTTTAGGGCGATCAACAGGTTTGTACTGCTGAGCTTTTTTAAGCGCGTTTAAAGACTCTTTTTGCTCTTGCTTCAGCTTCACTTGAAGTTCTTTGATATATTTATTGGTTAGATCGTCTGTATTCAAATCACTCATGGAACTTTGATCAATACGCTGAACCGGTGTATTCTTTTTGAAAAAACCAACAACAAAAATAACGGCGACCACACCGGATACCGTTATTAAAATAGTATTGATAAGTTTATTCATATCTTTCATCGAATTATGTATCGGTTCTTTTTATGAAGACGTTGAATTTTTTTAAACAACGTCTCAAATTGAGATACTCCACGAAATTTAGATTATTTATTAGCGGCGGCTTTATAGATGTACAGTAGGCTTTTTCCTTTTAAGGCAGGAATCAAAGTATTCACGTATTTTCTTTCGATAGCGGGACAACCCCAGCTGCGACCGACACTTGATGAGTTAACATAGTCAGCACCATGCATGACGATAGCACGGCTATAAGCATTGCTGTTTGTACTTTGTAAACCTCTTAATCTTAACGATAAACCGTTACTACCCTGGTAAGTCACATCGGTTAAATAAAAACCTAGTGAGGTCATCAAGGAGCCTTCTGTGTTCGAGAATTTTTCGGCAAATCCATCGTTATTGGCGTCCGAGTTTTTACCGTGTGCTGCGAGATAAGTGCTCACTGAGCCAGAAGCCATATCGATCACGTACATACGCTTTTTATTTGATTTTTGAGTCATATCAACAATTGCCAGATACTTTTGATTCATAATGCTGGCCTTATTAGCTTTGAAGTATTTCAAAGACTGAGTGAGCGGCTCTGTTGGAACAATATGCTGTGGATCTATATAGTTATACTCGCTTAAGCTATCTTCTAGTTTAATTTCCGGAGTCACTTCGGTGGCTGTTTGGGTTTCGGGTTCACCCACTAACGGCGTAGCTTCAGTGGTGGGGTCGTCAAATTGTTGCGCTTGTTGAGCACACGATGCGCTCATGAGGGCTAACGATAAAATGAGGATTATTTTTTTCATAACTACTCCGTTGTGATTAACAAAACTCCTTTCGTCACGAGTCGGAATTTACTTAATGCCTCTCATAGTAAATAATTTTATGTCAGAAAAAAAGTCCAAAACTTAGCCGGAGTGACACCGAATTTTCAATATACTGTCTATGACAAACACACACAGGCCAAAACTGCACCTTTGACGAGTCTAGGGAAAACGACTATCGTCAACAGTAAGAGGTCATAATATGAAAAAAATTTTGAAAAATTTGTTGATGATTACCATTGTTTCTTTGACT
>CALMPX010000261.1 GCA_937871355.1 uncultured Bdellovibrio sp. | reverse complement strand
GGAACGAGTAATGTTGCATTGAAATTGGGTGCTGATGCACTGAGGGCGGCATTGCTCAGATTTGGATTCGGGCAAAAAGCAGGTCTTGATTTGCCTGGTGAAGCCAGAGGAATTGTCTTGGGACTTCCGTGGAAAGACCACTTATTAGCGAACGTTTCATTTGGACAGGGGATGACATCGTCACCTCTTCAAATGGCGAACGCCTATGCGGCGATTGCGAATGGTGGAATTTTAAATAAGCCATATATCGTTCAAAGTATTACCGATCACGAGTTCAATCGAAAAATTGAAAATAAGCCAACAGAGATTCGTCGAGTGATCAGTGAGGAAACATCGCAAAAAATGAGGATGATGCTTGCCGGAGTTACTTCAGGGAAGGGAACGGGGTTAGCAGCACGAGTTCCAGGCTATATCGTCGGTGGAAAAACAGGTACGGCGCAAAAAGTTAAAACAAATGGTCGCGGATATATTCAGGGTGGATACATTGGTAGTTTTACAGGATTTATTCCAGCGAACGATCCGCAATATGTGATTTATGTGGCTTTAGATTATCCTAAAAAAGGTTACTACGGCTCGCAAGTGGCGGCTCCATTATTTTCAAGCATAGCTTCGTATGCCGTTCGTAAAGATGGTGTGGCACCAGAAATTTTAGCTGAAAAAGATCTCTCGCAAGTTCCAGTTGCTCAAACTGAAATGAGTCAAAAGAAAACCGAACGATATAATTTAGCAGATGTTCAAGATGAAAAACAAATTTTAACATCAGCGCCTGATCTTAAAAAATTATCAGTGCGTGAAGTTTTACAAAAAATCCATCAACAAGAGATCAAAGTTAAATTTATTGGTTCAGGGCAGGTTCAAAAAACATGGCCCGAAGCTGGCGAAGCTTTAAATCCTGACCGTGAGATGACTGTCTTTTTAAAAGAATAAGATATTTAAATCTCCTGAGGATTTAAAGTTAGCTGCTGGCACTTGTGTAATTTTTTAAACAGTAGTTCCAATATTTATGCGTTAAATATAATAAAATCACAGGCATACATAGTGCCCACACAATTAATATAGGTTGTAAAGGTTCTAGTAAAAATCGTGTCGGAATCGATGCAATCATCGCAAAGGGAAGAACGAAGATAAGTACTTTGCGAAGAGCTCCGTTAAACAGATTTGCATAAATTCCATCGGGACGAAGTCCTAATCGAAAAAGTGAATACCAAACATATTGTAAGAAATCAGCACGTGTAAACAACAGTGCTGTTGCATTCAATGAAAACCGACCACAGAAGATCACAGTCAGTCCGCTAGGTATAACTATAAAAAGCCAAAGCACTTTGGCCCATTGAAAATCTGGCAATTGAGACAATGACCAGATAAGGCCTCCGAGTGTAACGAAAAAACATGGAATATGTGAAATTGATATTTTTTGGGAACTGGTCATAAACATTGAATTCACAGGTTTGGTCAGTAATAAATCTAATTGTCCTTTTCGGACATCATCATTAAATTTTGTAAAATTTGAATCCCAAAGGATCATATAGATCGAGTCAACAAACAGAGCTAAGAACATAAAGACTCGCATCTGTCCTTGGTTCCATCCACCAATCAGATTTGTATGGCGATACAGGACTTCGTAAATAACCAATTGAGTGGCATACCAAACAAATTCAGCACAGATGAGCAGAAAAAAATTAAATCGAAATTCTAAATCAGCAACCAGACTTGCTTTGAAAAAACCTTTATAAATTTCTATGTATTTTGGAATAGCAGCATTCATCTATGCACCGGTTCATGTGTATTCAACAAGGCCGCGTCTCCACAACCATTGACCTGCGATCGAGAATAAAATCAAGCTCACAAAGACAGACACAAAACCACCCCAGACGACATCAGTGCCAACACGGCCTGTGATATACGCAACGGGAATGTAAACTCCTGAAGAAAATGGCAGAGCCGTTAAAATATTTTTGAGTGTCTCAGGCATCAAATCAAAAGGGACGAGCTCACCAGCCAATAAAAATAATGAAAGATTTTTTATCAAAGTGAAAGATCTGACCTTTGTAATGAAAAATGCAATAGCACTGACAATAAAACTCATTGTGTGCAGTAAAAATAAATAAAAGAAAACCAGCAGCAAGGCTAAGGGAATTTTATCATATTGCACAGGTAGTTTGAAATAAATGGATACGCCCAAGGGGACTAATAAAGATAAAAGTGTGGTTAAAATTTTGTAGCCCATCAGTTGACTTAAGTAGTATTCATAAAAACTGATTGG
>CALMPX010000260.1 GCA_937871355.1 uncultured Bdellovibrio sp. | reverse complement strand
GATCTTTCCAGAAATATTCAATCTGACATTCAAAAAGGCTTAATCGATATCGGCATCGTTATCAATCCGACCGAAGTCCCTGACATTGTGATTCAAAAATTAGCGACAGACACGGTTCATATTTGGTCAGCTCAAAGACATGAAGAATTCGATACCATTATTTGTAATATGAATTTATTCCAAACCCAATCCATTTTAAAAAAATGGAAAACAAAACCAAAACGAATTATATCAACCGAGAGTTTGGAATTAATTTCAAGATTAACTCACGAAAAAATCGGTTTCGGTATTATTCCCGCACGAGCCGTCGAACTTTATGGTCATTCCTTAAAAGCACAGACCAGCTTACCCTCTTACAAAGATAATATCTGTTTGGTTTACCGTCCTGAATTTGGAAAAATTACCGCAGAAAAAATGACGATCGAAGCCATTAAGAAAGCTTTTAATTAAAAACTGGTTATTAAAATGCAAAACACAGCGTGGGCTAACCCACTCTGCGCTTTGAGAGTATTCGGCGACTCTTTTCCGGAAGGAGGTCCGAATGACGAATAAATGTTACTTGTGGAGCAAGTATAATATATTTCGACGTTTTGTGTGGATAACTGTAGCGATTTTAAAAATAATTCTTATGCTGATTAAAATTGTTCGTTACCTGCTAGACCTTTGTTAAGTATCTAGAGCAACATTGATCTCATGGAAGCAAAGTTTGGGCGCCCACTATTTATCATTCACGCGTTTTAATAATCTCTTCCACTACGCCCGGGTCAGCCAAAGTCGATGTATCGCCTAAACTTGATAATTCATTTTCGGCAATCTTGCGTAAAATCCGACGCATAATTTTACCTGAACGCGTTTTCGGAAGACCAATCACCCAATGGATTTTATCCAAGAAGGCAATCGGTCCAATGGTTTTTCGAACAGCATCGTTAATTTCTTTTTTTAAGCTATCAGAAGATTTAAAATCATTTCGTAATGTGATGTACGCATAGACACCTTGACCTTTGATATCATGAGGATAACCCACCACGGCCGATTCGGCCACTGCAGGGTGCGTGATAATCGCTGATTCAATTTCGGCTGTTCCTAATCGGTGACCAGATACATTAATCACGTCATCAACACGACCTGTAATCCAATAATCTCCGTCTTCATCACGGCGACAGCCATCTCCGGTAAAATAATATCCTGGGTAAGTCGAAAAATAAGTTTTTTCAAAACGATCATGATCTTTGTACACGGTACGCATTTGTCCTGGCCATGAATTTTTAATCGCCAGCATGCCGTCGGCCACCCCCGTTAAAACTTTTCCTTCTGGAGTTAAAAGTTCTAATTCAATTCCCGTTAATGGTTTCGTGGCAGAGCCTGGTTTTAATTTGGTTTCATGGGGAATGGCGGAAATAAGAATTCCGCCTGTTTCTGTTTGCCACCATGTATCGACCACGGGACATTTTCCGTGACCGACATGTTCTGAATACCACAGCCAAGCTTCGGGATTAATCGGTTCACCGACGCTACCTAAAACTTTTAAACTTTTTCGAGAGGTTGTTTGTAAATAACTCAATCCCTCTTTCATCAAGGCCCGAATAGCCGTCGGAGCTGTATAAAAAATGTTAACTTTATGCTTATCGATCACTTCCCAAAACCGAGACGGCGATGGATAATTCGGAACACCTTCAAACACCAATGTGGTGGCTCTATTCGCCAGAGGACCGTACACAATATAACTGTGCCCTGTGACCCAACCTACATCGGCTGTACACCAGTAAATATCATCGGGCTTATAATTAAAAACTTTTTCATGGGTATAACTCACGTAAGCTAAATAGCCCGCGGTCGTGTGCAGCACACCTTTCGGCTTTCCGGTGGATCCCGAAGTATAAAGAATAAAAAGCGGATCTTCCGCGTCCATCTCAGTCGGCTCACACCACGCATCAACAGATAGAAGTTCATCTTTATAAACAAGATCTTTATCGGTCTTGGTCCAAGCGGTCGCTGTGCGATCAATGACTAAAACTTTTTTAACTGATGGCGTTTTTTTTAATGCTTCGTCGACATTCTTTTTTAATGAGGTTGATTTCCCGGCACGCAGACCTTCATTCGCAGTGATAACAAAATTAGATTCGCAGTCATTGATTCGATCCGCTATCGAATCGGATGAAAATCCACCGAACACCACACAATGAACGGCTCCGATACGCGCACAGGCCAACATGGCGTATACCGCCTCTGGAATCATCGGCATATAAATGGTTACGCGATCACCTTTTTGAACGCCATATTTTTTCAAAATATTAGCCATTTGACAGACGTGGTCTAAAAGTTCTTTGTAGGAAATTTTCAACGCTGCTTCTGAAACGTTATCAGGCTCGAAAATAAGAGCCGTGCGATCAGGTTCTTTTGCCACATGGCGATCTATACAATTCACCGAGACATTTAGTTTTCCACCTAAATACCATTCGATTTGAATCGGCGCGCTAAAAGAAATATTTTTCAACTTTGTCCAGGGCTTGATCCAATCAATTCGTTTCGCTATTTCGATCCAATGATGATCGTGAGAATTATTAACTGACATATTTCCTCCGCAGAATGATTTATTTTCATTTCTGGTTGCGTACAGGGTCAAGATTATTTAGAGTTTGAGATGAATTGTTACATTAAAAAAGGGTTGCAAATGCACAAAGGCCGTTTAGAAGCTTTTTCCGATGGAGTTATCGCCATCATTATCACGATTATGGTTTTAGAAATCAAAGTTCCCCATGGCTCCGATTGGAATACTTTATTTCTGCTTTACCCTAAGTTCATCAGCTATATTATATCATTTGTTTACGTCGCCATTTATTGGAATAACCACCACCATATGTTTCAAGCGACAAAATCTGTGAATGGGCGCATTCTTTGGGCGAATATGTTTTTATTATTTTTTATGTCTTTATTTCCATTTGTTTCAGGTTGGATGGGAGAAAATCATTTCGCCGCACTTCCTATTTCCGCCTTCGGTTTCATCTTACTGATGTGTGCCATGAGCTGGACGATTCTATACAAGGAACTACTTAAAATTCACGAGAAAGATTCAGCGTTATATCGCGCCAGCTCAAAAAACAAAATTCTTATATCTAATGTGTTTTATATCTTAGCTGTAGTCACGCCATTTTGGAGCACGACTGTGGGACTGATTTGCGCCGTCATTCCAGGTATTATGTGGCTGATTCAGGATAGTAAAATCGAACTGGAATTAAATCGCAGATAACGGCTGAGATA
>CALMPX010000259.1 GCA_937871355.1 uncultured Bdellovibrio sp. | reverse complement strand
CTAATTTTGAGTTTTCCATATCTTGTCTGATCTGCGAGCCTACAGATGATTTCAGGTACATCGGATTTTTAAACGAAAGCGGACTGATGTAAGCTTTTAGTATTTCAGAGCGGGCGGCCAGAGTCAGGCGTTGCGTTTGATTCTGAAAAGACATGCTATCGATATTTTTTTGCAGTTCATGCAGTTCTAAAACATTTTTTTTGTAATAGTTATAAATCTGGTCGCCGTACTCTGTCAGCTGCTTCTGGCGTCCCAGAAGCTTAAACAGAGGTTTTTTGAAATGCTTCTGGAATTGATCAATCTGCCTCGAAGCGGAAGGTTGAGTTTGATTTAAAACCTTTGCCGTTTTTACAAGGTTTTGACATTCGCCAAAAACCACAAAGGTTTCAATAAGGTGGAGGGGGATGCTCGTCATGAATTTAACATATACATAAACGTATAATATGTATACAAAAATGTTTATTTATTTAGATCAAAGTCTAGGTTAGAAGTGGCTTCAAGAAATGAGGACTTATGAAAACAATAATTTTAGCAACGACTTTATTAATGGGAGCTTTGGCTCAGGCCGATATCGTGAAAATGAAAACCTATTTGCCGAACGGGCTATGGATCGGACACGTAAGCAAAGATGAATCTTGTGAAATCGAAGCAAGTTGGATTTCGGACAAAGAACTAAGTATCAAAACAAAAACACAGTATAAAGAATTTCAGCCGAAGCTTACGACTATTCTTTTTTCAGATAGCAAAGGTGCCGAACTTCTACGTGACGAATTAAATGAAACAGACGATGAGTTGGCCATTTCTCAATCAACAGTATTGTTACAAGACGAAGATTATCAGGTCGATTTGATCGAAGAAGCGGTGCTGGAATTAGTCGATGGTCATAAATTAGAAAGCATTTCAGTGTACACAGCAGAAGTTGACCATGAAAATGATCCGCACGAAGACACCGTCATCTGTCGTAACTTAACTCAAATTAAATAAGGAATATAAAATGAAAACAATGATTTTGATTACAATGTTATTAGTGGGAAAGATTTCTTTTGCTCAAGCTACAACAAAAGTTTCAGTAGATGATTTTAAAAAAGAAATGAAAGACTCAGTCTTTTTCAGCGGCGAGTTTTCAGGAGAACTTGAAGATTTCAATACAGGCTGCACCGTGAAAATGGTTCAAGATGAAAAAGGTTCCAATTTGATTCAATTAGATTCTGATGCGGGAATTAAACTGTCACTTAAAATGGATTCCAAGGCAAAAGTATCTCGTCATTTTGAAGGCGATGATGATTATGTGTTAGAATACAAATGGAGTTTTATGACCATCACGATCGTTCATGCTGATGACGCCTATGATACAGTTTCATTAAGCAGCAGCTCGACGAAATTGACCTGCGGAGCTTATTACTAAGTTTTTTTGGTCTGAATTGTAATAATTATAATATAATAATTACTTCAACTGAGTTATTACTTTTGGGTTTAATCTATAAATGTTATATATTCCACTCAATTAAACTCAGTTCAGGAGATAAAATGTTAAAATTAATTTTAGGTTTATTTATTTTTTCTTTCACCAATTTGTCTATGGCACAAAAGTCCGCATCGACAGAGTTTTTCTCACAGGATCTCAAAGAGGCAGCGATACAGACGTATGCTGGAAGCAGTTATTATTCGTCATTAGTAAGTCCTTTTTGCGTACCGGGTTACGACATTTCTGACGATCAACTACATGCAATAGTTATCGATCAGATCGGAATCGACGTATTACCCATAAATTACAATGTATTGGTTTCTCGAGAAATGGTCTGTCAGGGAATGACTTTTACAAATTTAGCTTTAGTTCAAGTTAAATTTGGTCATTTGGCAAACGGTGATTTAGGTTATACTGGATATGTTAATACGATTAAAATATTGGATAACAATAATTTACTTAAATAAGAACATCTAAAGATGTTCTTATGACTAAGTTTTTTTCTTTACCCGAATTTCGTTGGATTTAATTTCATGATTTTCGGGTAAATCGATGACCACGCCACGTGGAATCGTTTCAGGTTCGATTTCTTTATGCATCCAGGTTAAGAATTCGCGCTCTTCACTTCGGCAGATTAATTGACGTGTTTTGCCTTTTTCTTCCATCGAATCACCAGTCATACGGATCTTATTCTTTGTATTAAACGTTGGTTTTTGTCTGCGGGCTAATAAATAACTCGTTGTGACGGTATTGTTTCTAAAGGGAAGGTGTTCTTCTAATTTTTTGAACCAATCAGGTGCCTGAACATGAATACGATCATGACACCAATCCGTTTTAGAATGAAGTAATAGGGGACAGCGTTTTTGATGAAGACACGGAGCCCAGATGGTGTAACCCGCATCAATGAGTTTTTGTCTTAGATGTAAAAGTTTGCGACCGTCATCGCGTGTTGAAGGTTCAACAATCATCAAAGCTTCAAACTGATCCCAACCGAGTGGAAGCTCAGCCATTTCAGTTAAGGAATAAGATAACGTCAGAAGAGTTTTGTTTTTATCAACGTTGATCTTTTTTAAATCCAATACCGATGTCGTCGTCGGATTTTGCAATTGATCATAGATATCTTTAAAGGCGGATAACGCTGTGGTTGATTTTTCAATGAGTATTTGCGATTTTAAATTGAGATTGTTTTTCAAAGCTAAGCTAGCTGTACCGGGGCCGGCGCCCCAGTCAATGGTGTGATCAAGGTGCTGAAAGAAATTGACGTTTTTACCTTGTTCGATCACACGCATATTTCGTAGGTAATTTAATGGGAAGTAATAATGTCGGTACGCTAATTTACAGTAAGATTCATTCCACGGAGTTTGATCTCGGGGATGATCAATAAAAAAGTTCGATAGCTGTAAAACAGCCTCGCCGAGATTTTTAAGTGAACAGTTAGGTTCTAAAAACATGACTTAGTATTACAGCTGACATTGACTAACGCAAGCTTGACCTGCCATTTGTATTTTAGGCGCAAGACACTCTGTTGTTCCTTTATGGCGGATAATGCCCCAGTCGGAATTGCTAGGTATTGAGCTGGTTTTATTAAAGTAAGCTTTACAGGCTTCAGTTCCTATTCCTACAAACAGTGCTTTCATTTTGAGTGATTCCGGCAGGTAATCTTTGGCGACAAATTTATTGATTCCTATTCCATTTTTACTCGGACTGCTTTGAGCCACTACAAAGTCGAAATTTTTAACATCTAAATTGGTGCACTGAGAAGAATCCGATAATTTTTTAAGACCAAAAGGATCAGCCCCAATACTATCAACCATAACCACGTGACCACGAACTCCAGCAATGTCTCCGGCTTTGATTGATTCGGTCGCGCTGACGGAAATATTTTTATAACAAGTAAATCCTGATGCGGCCGCATTAATAAATTTTTCTGAGGATTGACGAATAAAAATAGCCTTATTATCAACGCCCACTTTATAGCGCAATCCGCCTGCCGCCGCCGCCGATGACACTAAAGCAGAACAGTCCATACCTAAAACATTTGTGCCAGATCCGGCGTCTTTAAAAAAACTGAGAGCATTATTAGAGACACTTGGTTCACCGCCGTAATCATAAATCAGAGGGTTGTCGCTGACATCAAAGCAACTTGAATTCGTCACTTTTCCGGCCACCTTAAT
>CALMPX010000258.1 GCA_937871355.1 uncultured Bdellovibrio sp. | reverse complement strand
GTATTCCATCCATTTTGCTCAAGGTTGGCATCATAAACTTCACCATCGTAAACAAATCCGATATCGCCCTTGTCTTTTAATTTATTGTCGATACCTAACGCGACCGGGCCTTCTAGATTAACTTGAGAAAAGTCAGCAGCCGCCAAAAGCGGGGTGACTTTGCTCCAGAGCACAGAAAAATCTTGCTTATTTTTAGTGAGCACTTCTTTATAAAGATCTTCGTGCACCAGAAGATCTCCGGTAAATGAAAGAGTGATTTTTGATAGGGCCTCTTTTTTATCGGCATTAAAAATAAGCTCAAAAGGCGATGATTTTGGTGGAGCCGCATGAGCTTGTAAAGATGCCAAAATAATGCTGAATAAAATAGATTTCATCTCAAAATACTAACAACACATATAGTGCTTTTAAAGAGAATATTTTTGAATGAATACGACTATCGTCTAGTATAAAAGAAGCTCAAATTTGTGGTATTCTATGCAGGTATGAATGATGGTCCCAAGAGTGGAAAAAATAATAGTTTAAGAAGTGAATGGTCTATTTTAGTTCAAAGCTTCGTCGAAGATGATCAGCTGGCAGAAAATGCTGCAGATAAGACTCACAAATTAATCGGACAACTCAAGTCTCAAGGGCTGACTTTTGAAGATCTTAAGGCTTATGCCAAAAATCTGAGTGTTGAGAGAAAAAATATTAATAATCAAATTGAACACATTAAAAAAGCTATTGAAAGCAAGCAACAAACGATCGAGAACCTCATATTAGTTAAATCAGATACCTCAGAGATCTTAGCCGAAATTGAAGAACTCAATCATTTAGGTGAACAACTATCTAAAAAGATGAATCAAGTTGACCGCAAAGCTAAGACTTTGCGTCTGGCGGAGACTTTATTTTTGAATCCGCCTGAAGAGCTTTAAGCTCTTTTAGTTTGCGTGTTGTTTGTTGTAAAACAATTTCTAAAACTTTGAATTCTTTGGTCGATGGCGCATTTTGTAAAAGCATTCGTCTTAAAACTGTAAACACATTCATTTTCTTTTTGTCCAATTGAAAACCCATTTCTATTAACCAAGCTTTTAAAGATTGATCAGGAAAAATGTTGTCTGGTTTCTTTTGATTCTCTTTGGGTTTTTGTTGTCCATCAAGGCGCGTACGTTCTCCGCCAAAGACTGAACGAAAGATAAACATCGCCAGTAAACAGGCTTGGCCTAAGTTGAGGCTGGTGTTATCTCCATAAGTCGGAATCGTGCAGCAGGCATTGGCGTATTGAATATCATCGCCACTAAGTCCCCAATCTTCGGGGCCAAAAACTAAATGAATGGGGTAGGCCTCATCAGATTCTTGATTTAATCCTATGTGCGTATCTTTAAAATTACGGAGAGCCGTTTCCATATCTTGAGCTTGGCGTCCACGTCCATCTCGAGCCGTCGTCGCAATAAATAAACCTTTTGGTTCATGCTCGAAAAAATCATTCCAGTCTTTATAGATGACTTTATTTTGTAAAGCCGCTTGTCCCGTCGCGGCTGCTTTTTGAGCTTCGATGGTGAATTCACATTGAGGATCGATTAAAATTAATTTTTCAAAACCCATGTTAGCCATGGCTCGTGAGGCAGCGCCGACATTGCGTTCGTAAAGCGATCGAACTAACACAAGGCGAAGGTCAATCTTACGCATGAGCGAGTTTTATTCCGTCAGTAATCACTTGGTTAAAACTGTCGACCTCTTGAATGATGGAATCTAAGTGAGTTTTAATTTCAAGATCACAGGTTAAATTATATTTAAGAGATAATTCAAGAAGCTCGACAAATAATAGCCATTCTTGTGGAGCTAATGTTTTACATTCTTGGTAAGTGTCTTGGATCAATTTTTCGGTGATGTTTCCTTTGGTTCTGATATCGCGAATTTTCTGGTACAGAGAAAACACTTCGATCTGTTGGTCATTGTATTTCACGACAGGAACGGTCGCGGCGACAAAATCACTTGTTTGACCATAGGCTTCGCGGTCAGCAGGGCCTCCGTAAACAGATGTCACCTTCGTTCCCGTGACGATATCTAATAATCCCCATTCTGGTTTAAAAAATATTTGGTTATTATATGTCATCGTTGCATTTTCAAAAGTATAAATAACACTGTTTGTTTTGAGCGTGGTCATCTTAATTAATTTTCCAACGATTTTAAATCCAGAATCGTAGGTGAATGTGACATCTGTATTGAGATTTAGATTGGAAGCGGTGAATTTTCCCAAAGGAGTGCTGTAACCATGTTGATGATAATCAGGTCCGTGATCAGTTAATTGTTGATCGTTCATAGCAATTTGAGTAGGACCAGAGCACTTAATAAAGATAATTTCATCGGATTCAAAAGATGAAGCGAGGTAGCTTTCGAGTACGCCGCTGATTTGGAATCCAGAATCTAATTCAATGGTATTAACAGATTGAGCTGCTAATATTTTATAGAGCCCTTCTTTTCCACCTTTTTTATAGGCCATCGTTTCTGCAAACTGATGAAGAACTTTAACTAAGGTTTTAAAATCTGGAGTTACAAATAGTTGTGGTTGTGGTTCAGTAATATCGTAGCTTTGTTCAATGCAATCGACAGTTAATGGAATTTTTTTAACTTTTTCTGACAAACACCATTTCGATTCGCCTATCGAAGAAAGAAGCCCGGCGCCAAAAATTTTCGGATTTTTAATATCACCAATCAATCCGTATTCAGCGGTCCACCAGTTCATGCGAGATAATTGAGACGCTTCCGAAGTGTGCGTGATATTTTTGATGGTTTCAGATAATTTATTTTCAGCTTGAACGATATCATTCACGGTTGAGGCCGGATTTTCTTTAGTATCTGATAAATCACGGATGGCCTCGTAAAGTTCGATGTCCTCTTTGCTGATAATGGCTTTCTTGGCCACTTGAGAATATTGTTTTAAATAATCAGCGTATTCTTGATCGACGATAATAGGCGCATGTCCAGCCGCTTCGTGAACAATATCAGGAGCTGGCGTATAAAGAAGATGATCGATGGTTCTCATGTCAGAGGCAATAGGCAGAACACCAAGAGATTGTAATTCCATAAAAGCCGCTGGTGGAATAAAGCCACTGACAGGAAGTGCGGTCCAACCAAATTTTTCTAAACAGGCACTCATTTCTGAAATTTTCGGGATGTATTCAATTGAAATTCCCGTTTTAGCTAATCCTTCTGAGTAACAAGCATGTCCATGTTCACTTAAAAAATGTTTTAACTGACGAAGACAGTATCTCCAGACCGCTTGATCTTGAGCGGTGTATTTACTGTAATCTTGTTTAACAATATATTTTTCTAAATGGTGCGGAAGTTGAGCAGAAAAATTTCTAGGCATAAATTATAACCAAGCATCCTTTTGTGAAAGATAATTCACAACATAATCTTCAATGGCTTTTTCTAAAGGCCATTGGGCTAAACTCATGCCGGCCGCTTCCCATTTGTTCATTTTAGCTTGAGTGAAATACTGGTATTGATTTTTAATATCATCGGGAATTTCCAACCAGGTGATATTGATCGGAAGATCTAAAGCTTTGAATAGCGGCTTGGCCATATCCATCCAGCTTCGAGCCACACCGTAACCCATATTGTAAACACCTGAAGAAGGTTTTTTATCCATGAGTTCTAAAATCCAACGCGTGATATCTTTGACGTAAACAAAATCGCGCAGTTGCTCGCCGTCTTTGTAATGCGGATTATACGATTTAAATAAACCTAAAGTTTGAGTATTTTTAATTTGGTGAAAAGCTTTGAAAGCCACACTGGCCATGGAACCTTTTTCGTATTCATTTGGACCGAACACATTAAAAAATTTTAAACCATACCAGTTTTCAGGAGTGGCTGTTTGTTTAACGGCCCAACGATCCATCAGAACTTTTGAATCTCCGTAAAGGTTCAATGGTTTTAATTTTTCAGAATCGAATGTATCATCAAAACCGTTTTCTCCGGCACCGTAAGTGGCGGCGCTGCTGGCATAGATAAGGCTTTTTTGGTACTGAGCGCACCAACTGAACAGACGTTGAGAGTATTCGAAATTATTTGAGTAAAGAAAATCCCAATTTTTTTCAGTGGTTGATGAGCAGGCTCCCATATGGATCACCCAGCTGACTTTTTTCTGAATTTCAGGTTGATCCAAAAAGCTCCAGAGTTCCCCAGCTAGAAAAAATTTGGAGTATTGGCGTTTAGCCAAAACATTACGCGTATCTAATCCCACTGAATCGACAGCGATAATGTCGGTGAATCCTTTTTGATTGAGTTCCCAAATAATAGCACTACCGATAAAGCCATTGGCGCCTGTTACAATAATCATGAAAAAGAGTATCTGCTATGACTCGTCATGTTCGCAAGAAGTTTGATATAAATTGGCTATTGTGTATGCTGATTTAACTTAATATTTAAAAAGGCGGCTCCATATGAATACGTTGATTTTATTAACTGATATAATCGAAAAAACCATTCTGATTTTACTCGGTGGCTTGTCGGTTTGGTCTATAGCCATCATCATTGATCGAAGACGCTATTTTA
>CALMPX010000257.1 GCA_937871355.1 uncultured Bdellovibrio sp. | reverse complement strand
GATGCGCGGTCTAATGGCGAAACCATCAGGTGAAATTATCGAAACACCAATTACGGCGAATTTCCGTGAAGGTTTAACCGTTCTTCAATATTTCATTTCGACACATGGTGCGCGTAAAGGTCTTGCCGATACAGCATTAAAAACAGCGAACTCGGGTTACCTCACTCGTCGTTTGGTTGACGTGGCTCAAGACGTAATTGTTTCTGAATTAGATTGCGGAACAGTTGATGGTCTTGAAATCACTCCTATTTATGAATCAGGCGAAATCATTCACGGAATCGGCGATCGTATTTTAGGTCGTGTAGTTCGTGAAGACATCATGGATCCAAACACAAACAAATTATTTATCGCAGCTGGAACTGAGCTTGATGAAACACTTGTTAAAAAAGTTGAAGATCTTGGTATCGAACGCGTTCAAATTCGTTCAGGTTTAACTTGTGAAGCGAAACGTGGTGTTTGTATTAAATGTTACGGCCGTGATTTAGCTCGTGGGGCTACTGTGAACTTAGGTGAAACAGTGGGTATTATCGCTGCTCAATCCATCGGTGAGCCAGGAACTCAATTAACAATGCGTACATTCCATTTAGGTGGAGCCGCTTCTCGTTCGGTTGAGCAATCAGTTCATACAACTCGTTATGACGGAACATTGAAAGTCATGAACATTCAAAGTGTCGTCAATAAACAAGGAAAATTGACTGTATTAAACAGAAATGGTTACGCGTTAGTTATCGACGAAACAGGTCGTGAGCGCGAAAACTTCAAATTAGTTTACGGTGCTATCTTGAACTTTAAAGATGGTGATAAAGTTGTTAAAGGTTCAGCGATTGCTGAATGGGATCCGTACTCAAATCCAATTATCTCTGAAGTATCTGCGAAGGTTCAATTCCATGATATCGAAGAAGGTAAAACAATGACCGAGCAAGTGGATACAGTGACAGGTTTCGCGACGAAAGTTATTACGGAATCTAAATCAGCTGATTCTAAGCCAACAGTATACATGGTCGATAGCAACGGAAAAAATCTCAACCTTCCAGGTCGTGATATCCCAGCTCGTTACATGGTGCCAGTTGGTGCTCAATTATTAGTAAATGACGGTCAAGACGTGCACGCTGGTGATATGATCGCCAAAATGCATAGAGAGACTTCTAAAACAAAAGATATCACGGGCGGTCTTCCGCGCGTTGCTGAATTGTTTGAAGCTCGTAAACCAAAAGAAGCGGCGATTATCTCTGAGATCGATGGATATGTGACTTTCGGTAAAGACGTAAAAGGTAAACAACGTGTGATCGTAACGCCTGAAATTGGCGAACAACGTGAGTATTTAATTCCTAAAGGAAAACACGTTGCCGTTCGTGAGGGTGAATTCGTACGTGCCGGTGAGGCTCTTGTTGATGGTCCTACGAATCCGCATGATCTCTTAGCGGTATTAGGTCCTAAAGCCTTGTCAGCGTACCTCGTTAACGAAGTGCAAGAAGTTTACCGTCTACAAGGTGTGGGTATCAATGATAAGCATATCGAAGTGATCGTACGTCAAATGTTGCGTAAAGTTGAAATCGTAGAAAGTGGCGATACAACATTCTTAGGCGGTGAACAAACTGAACGCGCTAACTTCATAACTGAAAATGCACGCGTAGCGGCTGAAGGTGGCCAAATCGCAACTTGTGTTCCACTTCTTTTAGGTATCACTAAAGTATCTCTGAGCACTGAAAGCTGGATTTCAGCAGCATCATTCCAAGAGACAACTAAAGTCTTAACTGAAGCGGCGATTAACTCTAAAACAGATAATCTTCGTGGATTAAAAGAAAATATCATCATGGGCCGACTAATTCCTGCGGGAACGGGTCTCACAGCATACAAAAAATGGAAAGTTGTTGTTGCTGAAGATGACGATATGGACACGGCTGTATTGCCATTAGGCTAATTATAAAGAATATGAGTCTTTAAATAGGTACTGGTACCTATTTAAAGGCCAATTTAAACAATAGGCTTGACGGAAACTATGCAAATAGTTAATTTGTCGAGCTTGGCCATTATACTCAGTAAAATTGACTGACTATATTTAAAGTAACGACGAAAAGTCGATATTTTGGCGACATAACAAAGGGAGAAACACAGTGCCTACTATCAATCAGCTCATTAAAAAAGAGCGTAGTGTACAAAAAAACAAAACGAAATCGCCAGCATTAGCTAGCTGTCCTCAAAGACGCGGAGTCTGTACTCGCGTTTATACAACAACTCCAAAAAAACCGAATTCAGCATTACGTAAAGTAGCTAAAGTTCGTTTATCTAATGGTTTTGAAGTTATTTCTTACATTCCGGGTATCGGACACAACTTACAGGAACATAGCGTTGTTATGATCCGTGGCGGTCGTGTTAAGGATTTACCGGGTGTTCGTTACCACATCGTTCGTGGAACACTTGACTTACAAGGTGTTAATGGTCGTTTAAGAAGTCGTTCAAAATACGGCGCTAAAAAACCTAAAAAATAACATTAGAAATAGAAAATAAGAGGCACATATGTCACGTCGTTCACGCACATTTAAAAGAGAAATTATTCCAGATCCAGTATTTAAAGATATCGTTATCGCGAAATTCATCAATAAAATGATGGTTCGTGGTCAAAAATCGACTGCGCAAAAACTTTTCTACGGAGCTTTAGAAGAGCTTAACGGAAAAGTACAGGGCGAAGATTCTATCACTGTTATGAGAAAAGCTTTAGAAAACGTTAAACCGTCTATCGAAGTTCGTTCTCGTCGCGTTGGTGGAGCGACTTACCAAGTTCCTGTCGATGTTCGTCCAACTCGTCGTTTAGCTTTAGCTATGCGTTGGTTAGTTGAATATTCACGTGCGCGTGGAGAAAAAGATTTCTCTAAACGTTTAGCGGGTGAATTATTAGATGCTTACAATAACCGTGGAAATGCGATTAAGAAAAAAGAAGACGTCCATAAAATGGCGGAATCGAATAAAGCATTTGCTCATTACAACTGGTAATTTTAGTTATCAATGTCAGCTCATATAATTAAAACTGAAGCTGATCTCAAGTACACTCGTAATATCGGCATCATGGCTCACATCGACGCCGGCAAAACGACGACGACTGAACGCATACTTTTCTACACAGGTAAAAATCATAAAATAGGTGAAGTTCATGATGGCGCAGCCACCATGGACTGGATGCCGCAAGAACAAGAGCGTGGAATCACGATAACTTCGGCCGCAACAACCGCTCAGTGGAAAAATCATAGAATCAATATTATCGATACTCCCGGACACGTGGACTTCACTATTGAAGTCGAGCGTTCGCTTCGTGTTTTAGATGGCGCTATTGCTGTTTATGATGGTGTGAATGGCGTAGAAGCTCAGTCCGAAACTGTTTGGAGACAAGCGAATCGTCACAAAGTTCCTCGTATTTGTTTTATTAATAAAATGGACCGCGTTGGTGCTGATTTCAACATGAGTGTTGAAAGTATTAAAAATCGTTTAGAAGCGCATCCCATTAAAGTTCAAATTCCACTCGGCACTGAAGATAAACTTCAAGGCGTGTGTGATTTGTTAACTTCAAAAGCTTTCATTTGGGAAGGCACTGAACACGAATTTAAAGAAATTGAAATTCCAAAATCAATCAAAGAAGAATTTGATATCGAACGATCTAAAACAATTGAGCAAATTTGTGAGTTAAATGATGACCTCACTGAAAAATATTTAAACGGCGAAGAACCAGCACTTGCAGAGTTAAAAGCAGCGCTTCGTGATGCTACTTTAAAATTAAAAGTTTTTCCTGTTTTTTGTGGGGCTTCTTTTAAAAATAAAGGCGTTCAACAACTTCTAGATGGCGTAGTGGACTATTTGCCAAGCCCATTTGATATTCCTTCGGTCACAGGCATGAATCCTGTGAAAA
This sequence comes from uncultured Bdellovibrio sp., assembly GCA_937871355.1. Taxonomy (GTDB): domain Bacteria; phylum Bdellovibrionota; class Bdellovibrionia; order Bdellovibrionales; family Bdellovibrionaceae; genus Pseudobdellovibrio. The sequence goes on along the minus strand of CALMPX010000257.1, from coordinate 426 downwards.
CTGAAATGGAAGTTGAATGTCATATGAAATTCGACGAACCAGCAGCGGCGCTCGCTTTTAAATTAGCGACTGATCCCTTTGCTGGATCGCTCACTTATATTCGAGTTTATTCAGGACAAATCAAAGTGGGCGATCAAGTTTACAATCCACGGACTGAGAAAAAAGAACGAATTCAAAAAATCGTCAAGATGCACGCGAATTCCCGAGAGGAAGTCGACGTGATTATGGCCGGAGACATCGGCGCGATTATTGGTTTAAAGTTTACCACGACAGGAGACACGCTTTGTGACTCTTCTCGTTTAGTTGTCTTCGAATCAATTACTTTTCCAGAGCCCGTTATTGCAGTTGTTGTCGAAGCAAAATCTTCTGCCGATCAAGAGAAAATGATTGATGGTCTAAAGCGTCTAGAGCGAGAGGATCCTTCAT
>CALMPX010000256.1 GCA_937871355.1 uncultured Bdellovibrio sp. | reverse complement strand
AAGTTTTAAGTTCGTTTTTACTGGCATCTGGAGCATAGATTAAACTGGTAATGGAGAGTAGGTTGTCGACATCAATTGACATCGTTGACAATAGGTCAGCGTCAGATTCAGACGTAATGTCTAAAATTTTTTGAACATCGGCCTTTCCTAGTAGTGGTAATAAAAAGATTAAACAATAAATAATTTTTTTCATGATATCCCCCTCAGAATATATTTAACAGTTTACATAGCGATCGAAGGGCCAGCGACAGGTGTGGTTATATTTCTCCTGAAGTATGCGACTATGAATTAAAGTAAAAAATCAGACGAAAAAGAGTCGTGTTTTTATGGTGTGCTAAAATAAAAAGCATATTATTAATATGAAACAAGCTTAAATTTTTAAATCGTTGACTGATTTTTTTCTCAGCATAAGAATCCGATTATGTTTTCATCACGTCTTATTCTGACGCTTTTTTTATCTATTTTAAGTATGACCGCTCAAGCGACGTTAGAATTTGATGCTCGTTATCCTTTATATACATCTGATGGAACTCAGTATGGATTTGATCAGATTCATCTCGCATTGGATAAAGCTTTTTCTTTTCATCAGCCGGTGGTGATTCACATTCATGGGCGGGGTGATGAACCATTAAAAAGTATCGAAGGTAAACCTTTTATTGGTGGAGCAACTGTACCTAAAATAGAAAAAGACTATAATGTGCGCGTGCTTCTTTTTAATTGGGATGCGCATGGTTTTTTGTTCGATCGGCAAAAACCACTGTCTCATATTCCACAGGCTGTTGAGTCATTTAAGAAAGTTATCGAAAATATAAAAAATTACGACCTCAAGGACAAAAAATTAATTTTGCATGCTCACAGTATGGGGTCGATTGTTGTGCAGACCTATATTTTGCAAAATGGCTGGATCACAGACGGGAAGCCGCTATTTTCTAATGTTATTTTTACCGAACCAGATGCTGATAATTTAAATCATTCCACTTGGATGGATCAAATAGCGAAAGTCGAAAATGTTTTTGTTACGATTAATAATGATGATGGTGTTTTAGATCGTTCAACAGATGTTCGTCCTCCGGGTGTTGTGGCATTAGGTTTATTTCCGACTGAACACTTGTCGAAATTTTCAAATTACATCGATTTTACCAAGCTTGGTGACAAAGAAAATAAAATCACGCGAGCTCACGAAATATTTGATAAAGACGAAATGAAATATCAAACTCATGTCTGTGCAGTTATGCAACAAATTATGACGGGCCAAGCACCCGTGTTAACAGATTTGGATATCGATTCACTCAGATCAAATTATATGAAATTTAAGTTTGAAATTAATAAGAATGATCCTTGTTTTAAAAAATAAATAATTAAAAAAATATTTTAGCGCATAATCTTGGGAAACCAAGGAATAAACATAGATGTCTGTTTTTGGTATAGGCGGTAAGCCTCGCCACGATTTTTAAGTGATTGCGATTCTGACATCGGGACGCCAGTCACTTTTAACAGTAAAAATAAAATAAGTAACGGGGCATAGAGACTGTAAATTCCGTAGGGTGAGCTGGCTGCCATAATAAAGAATGAAAACCAAATGCAGCTTTCAAAGAAATAATTAGGATGACGAGAGTAGCGCCAAAGCCCCACATTACAAACTTTATTTTTATTGTGAGGATCTTTTTTAAAGTTATTGGCTTGATAATCTGCGATGCTCTCGCCAATTAAGAATAAAAAAAAGAGGATGGCGCCGAAATATTCTAAAGACGAGATTTGTGAAATTTTATTTAAAGCCATAAATAAAAAAGGCGTCGATAAAATAACTACACTGTAAGCTTGATATTGAAAAAACCAAAAAAAACCTCTTTCGACATGATGACCGTAGCCTTTTCTAAGCTCGGCATATCGACTGTCTTCGGTCGGGTGATGAGAATAAATTCGTTTGGATAAGAAAATCCCTAAGCGAAGGCTCCATATGCTGGTGCAAAACAACATAAGTAAACGACGTTCTAAGAGTCCATCTCCTAAAAGAGCATAAAGTCCTGCCGTGACGAAAAAAGATAAGGACCAAACGGCATCCACCACGCTGTAGTTGTTTTTTGAACGAGCGAAGAGCCATGTTCCAATCATAATGAGGCCATTAATAATAAACGAAGTAGCAACGAGTTGTAATATCATAAGCTTTTTTCCATTTCTTAAAGATACTACATAAAATTTGATAAGAGATCCAAATACGAGCCTTATTTTTAGAGAGGCGGCTATTTAGGCACTGAGCATTAAATCCCTAACCTTTAGTCGTCTTACCCTCGCTACGTAAGTCTGGAAGAAATAGCTTTCACCTATATATTTATGCAAAAATAGCTGATTATGAATATATGAAATCAATCTTCTTATTATCTGCAGTAGTATTCGTTTTTAGTCTTTATAGCTGTGCTCATAAGGCCACGGTTCAACAAGAAGTACCGACGGAGCAAGAGCGTGAAATTGCCACCGACAAAGTATCCGATGATAAAATCGAACCATTGTTATGGGAACATCCCAAAAAAGATTTAAACGGAAATATTTTTGAAAGCAATGCTAATTTTCAGAAGCGCTTGCCTCGCATGAAGCTATGGACGGCGAAGCTCTATGAATTAATTCCCAAAGAAACAACTTTATTAGGCCCGAATATTCCCACGGATATCGCTGAATTTTGTCCTAATTACCCGCAGCTGGGCCCTCGTCAACGTACGAATTTTTGGGCCCAATTGATCGCGGCTATTTCCTATGTTGAAAGTGCATGGTCTCCGACATGTCGTATGGTCGAAAAAACCATGGGGACAGATCGTATCACGGGTAAACAAATTGCCAGCGAAGGATTAATGCAATTGTCATATCAAGATGTGGCCAATTATAAGCAATTGTTTGACTGTGGGTTTAACTGGAAAGTGGATCGAGATCTGGCATCGAATGATCCGCAAAAAAGTATCTTTGCTCCTTACCGAAA
>CALMPX010000255.1 GCA_937871355.1 uncultured Bdellovibrio sp. | reverse complement strand
GCAAAGCCCTGATTTCTTCCGTCGTGAAAATATAACCTGCGGTTAAGATACTGACACTTACAAATGTAATCCCACATCCTACCATACATAAATGATGTCCCCCCACTGTCATAAACCAGTCGGCTAAAGATTTTTCCGTATTAAAAGGATTTAAGCCAAATTGATGACAGACTGAAAGCGACAAGAAACCCACGACGACGTGAATACCTAACAGTTTAAAGAAGACCATCCAGGCATTCGGCTTTATTAAACTCTGTACTTTTAAAAACGTTCCCTGCTTAAGTTCCAAAGGGATTTCTTGGGTTTCTAAATTTAAAAAATCTTGATAATCCTTTTGCCATTCATGATTTTTTTGATTCATGATTTTCCTCCTTCTCCGATGAGTTCCCGAAGTTTTTTAAGTCCTCGGCTAATCACTTGTCGAGCGTTGATGGGTTTTATATTTAAGCTTTCGGCTATTTCTTCAAATGTGTTATCTTTCACATATCTCATCTCAAGAGCCTGTCTTTGCGGTTCAGGAAGGCTTTGCAAAAGATCTAAAAGATCAGAACCTGAATCATTTGTTATATCCGCCACAAGCAGGTTTTCAACATCATCTATATTAACAATTTCAATATTTTTATTTTTTCTTAACTCATCCAGCATAACTGAACGGGTTACGGTAAACATCCAGGGAAGCAGCGGAAGACTGCTCTTATACAAATCCTTAGACTTGTGCAGCTTAATAAAAACGTCCTGATAAATTTCAGCCACTTTTTCTTTATCCCTTATACGTTTACTTAAAAATCCGTAGACCTTAGATGAGTGTCGCTCGTACAAGACCCTAAACGCGGAGTCTTCTCCGTTTTGATACAACTTCATCAGCTGCTCGTCAGTTTGGTTGTCGAATCGACTTGTAGACACAGGACTCCTCTTTATTTGAATACGCAGGCTTTCGGATATTTGTGACATTCTAACTAAAAAAAAGACTCTTTGTCACAAAATCTCTGCCTGTTGCGTATTACCTATTGAAAGGAACATATGCGATTATTCATACTTTTTAGCTTACTGACCTCATTTAAGGCTCTAGCACATCCCGTATCCTTTAAGGATGCCATTGGAGTCATGTCTTATAACAGTTCTCAAATGAACGAACTCATGGTCACCTATTCACTCAGTTCGCAAATGGCCTTGGGACATACTTATATCCGCGAGAAGAAATCTGAATTCTACATACCTCGAGTTAATTTTCTAGCTCGACGTTGGTATAATGAAAATTCCCAGGGGAATCTTTATCTCAGTGCCGGCTCTGGTTTGGAAAAATATGCCTCAAAGAATTCAAATGTTCACTTAGGCGCCGTTGTGGCCGACTGGGAAAGCCGAAAGCACTATGTTTATTTAGAACATCTTTATATGCTTCGTGACAACCAGGACAATCCACTGTGGCTTCAACGTGATGATAACCATTCTAAAGTAAGAGCTGGATTTGCTCCGTTTCTGGCGGACTACAAAGATCTTAACGTCTGGTTCATTGCTCAACTAACGAAGCACAATGATGAAACTGCGCAAGCCACTCAGTTTCTACGATTTTATATGAAAAATACCCTTTGGGAAATTGGAGCCGATTTCAACGGCGGTTTCGCTTTTAACTTTATGATTCACATTTAAGGAGATTTACATGAGAAAATTAATTTTAACGATCCTTTTAATAGGCTCTATCGCAAAAGCGAGCGGCGTTCCACCGAACCAAGAAATAAAAATTGGCGTCAAA
>CALMPX010000254.1 GCA_937871355.1 uncultured Bdellovibrio sp. | reverse complement strand
TCAAATGAACCGTATGGCTGCAAGCGCTTCTAAAACTAATTTTTATAATGTGGCTACTCAAGGACAAGTTGCTCAAGCTGATGGCGGAACAACTTCAGCTGTAAATAAACGTAAATAATTAAAAGTCTGAATTTGATTTGTTGTGTACTGGCTCATGAGCTTCTCCCCCGGAGTTCTGAGCCATTTTTCGTTTTATAAAGCTTGTTCCCTCGGAAACGGCATTATGAATAAACTTTACTCCGCCGGCCGCGGTATCACGAAGAGTTTCTGCCGTCGGTGATTCAACAAACATATACTGAGCCTTCGCTTCCAGTGTTTCATTACCCACTTTATATTGAGATACAAATAAAATAATTCCGGTGAATAATAAGCATCTTAATACAAATTTAAATTCATCCATTTTGGACTCCGTCGTATTGTAGTGTTATATCATCAATGGCATTTAATAATTCAAGCTTGGTAAAAGGTTTATCTAAATATCCCACTGCTCCAAGGTTCATGGCTTTCTTCTTATAATTAGAGTCAGCCATAGTCGATACAATGAGAACTTTAGATTTTGGACTTAATTGATGAGTTTGAGACAACACATCAAATCCATTTAGTTCAGGCAAAACAAGATCGAGAATAATGATGTCAGGCTGTAATTCTTTTATTTTTTGTAAGCCTTCTTTTCCATCATGGGCTTCTCCGATAATTTGAAGCTTCGAATTTTTTAAATTTAAATGATAAATTTCACGAATGAAACTGCAATCTTCGATTATTAAACATGTATGTGTCATACCTTTATTCTAAAGTGAAACAAGTTATTTTTGAATGAGTATATCGTACTTTTACTATGTGCTTGGCTTAAGCCTAGGAAAAAGTTTCCCTGCCGATTGATTGTGATTCAAAATCGAGTCACAATATCAACATGAATAGTCATATCAAAAGAATTTGCAGCATTGTTTTAAGTCCTTTTTTAGTTCTCAATTTTGCTATCGCCAAAGAAGTTGTTGTGGGAAATAAAAATCCCTATCCGGTTAACTATCGAAGCGATATTGATAGTTTATTAAATCTAAAATCTATTGTTATTGTTCCAGCCTACGATAATGTGGGCGGTGTTTATAAAGTAGCGGCAGAGAAAAGATTAAACGAGCTGATCAGTGACGATCATTTCTGGTCACTCGTTGAACTCAAATTGCCGGAAAATGAAAAAGAAAAAAAATATCGAGCTGATTGGCTCGATGAAAAACCGGATTTTACACAAAAAATAATGCAGAATTCTAATGCTGATTCATTATTGTCAGCCGTTATAACAAAGAGTTCTTCAGGTATAACTATAAATCTTGTTCTTTATGTCAAAGATGGAAGCCCGCTCGTATCAGTTTCCTACCAAGACGAAAAAACTTTTGAGCTTTCTAAAGTGAATGAAATCATCACCGATCTTTATGCACAATTGAAACAAAAAATTCCCTTTAGTGGTCTCATCGTCAGCCGTACCGGGAATAAGGTGACGATAAACCTAGGTCAAAAAAATGGAATTAAGGAAAATGATAAACTTAGTGTCGCGCAAATTCTGGCTATTAAGCGCCACCCTAAATTAAAATTTATGACAGGGGTAGAAAAAGAAGTGATCGGACAGATTGTCGTTAATAAAGCCGACTCAAACCTCAGCTTCGCCCAAATTACTTTTGAAAAAGAAGTTGGAGTTATAGAAAAAGGCAGCAAGCTTTTGCCGGTGAATTTTGTCGATTATGATGAAAATTCTAAAATGCTTAAACCTGTTCTAGAAAACGAGAAAGATGCGCAAGAATGGATTCCAACGCCCACACCACAATATGGCAAAATCAGTGTGGCCCTTGGCGCCACTGATTTTAAAGTCGGAGCTATGAATAAAGCGGGAACAAACAACTACAGTTCGACTAAAGCTTTTGCGCCGACTATAAAAATGGGAGCTGAGTTATGGATTACTTCAGAATGGTTCACATCTTTAGAAATGCAGCTCAGTAATTTCAATGCTAATAATGGTTTAAGCGGATCAACACCGGTGAATTTAGCATTTACTCACGGCCAGTATGACGTGCTCATTGGTTATAGATACGCCGTGACTGGAAACTTTTGGGGCCCTCAACTCAGTATCGGCGGAGGCTATTTGATGAGTAATACTCAAGTAACGGATACCAGCCCAACAGCCTACACTTCAAATTTAATTAAGGGATGGCAACTTCATTTAGGCGGATATTTCCCAATATCAGAAAATAATAAAACAGCTTTCGGAGCCAAAGCCAAATTCGTTTTATTTGAAACATTTAATGAGACTCCGGTCGATTCAGGAAAAGGCGATGCCACAATTAATAATTTTGGAATTTACTTAACACATCAAATTTCAACCAATCTTCAATTTAAACCAGAAATAAATTACGGCACAAATAATGTGAGTTACAGTGGAACAGGCACTAACACAAACCCTATTCGATCTTCTGAAGAAAAGGCGATCGCTTATTTATTAGGTATTGAGTATCTATTTTGATTTCAATTTTATTTGAAGACGATTATTTAATTTTAGTAGATAAGCCCGCGATGGTTTTGTCGCAGCCTTCTATTCGCTCGAGTAATAGCACACAACTTCCGATTAAAGAGCTCTTAGAAAAACAACGACCTGATCTTAAGGGAAAATTATTTTTACATCATCGTTTAGATTATGAAACCTCCGGCGTATTTTTAATGAGCAAATCGACCTTAGTAAATAAAGCTCTAACAGAAATGTTCACCCAGCATCGTTTTCATAAAATTTATCGCTGTTTAACTATGCCTCATGAACTAAAACCGGGAAAAAAAGTTAAGTGTGAAATTAAAAATGAATTAAGTTGGAAAATTAATAACCACATGGCGCCGGCTCACGGTATGAAACAAAAAAGAATGATTTCGGTCAAATCAGGTAAATGGCCCGCGGAAACAGAATTCACGGTATTATCTTCCAATGATCAATTTCATTATATTGAAGCCGTTCCTAAGACTGGAAGAACGCATCAAATTCGTCAGCACTTGCAAGAAAGTCATCGTTCTATTTTAGGTGATAAGATTTACGGTGGAAAAAGCGAAAATGTGAAGCGTCTCATGTTGCATGCTTTCAGTTTAAGTTTTATTCACCCTCACACAAAAAAAAAATTAAATATCGAAGCCCCATTGCCAAAAGATTTTCTGGAGTTGTTATGAATAAGCCCTTTAAAGTTTATCATATTTTAGTCAAACATGAATACGAAGCCCAAGATGTGATTAAAAAAATTCACGAAGGCATGAGTTTTACTCAAGCCGCGATCAAGTTTTCATCTTGTTCCTCGGCACGTGACGGCGGCGCTTTAGGTCCCTACAAGCCAGGACGATTTGTTGAGGCGTTTGACGAAGCGGTCGTGAAACTTCCTATGGATACGATATCACCACCGATTCGCACACAATTCGGATATCATGTCATTTTAAAAAAATAAGTTAATAATCATCGACAGCAAAAACGCCATAGCCACGTCGAATTTCTGTTTTTACACCGGCCTTAAAATCCGAAATAAAATAAAGTATATTAATATATTTATCGCCAGCAGGTTCTCTTCTTTCTAAAAACAGCACGCCGTTACGAATGGCAAATTGGCTGGCATGATCAGCAATTCGCCGCTTAGCAAAAGTTCTGAAGTCTGTAATCATATAAAGAATAGAGTCTTTGTTTTCTTTTTTAATATACACCACATAGTCTTCGCCGCTTCCAAATTGCTCAATATCTTCGACTCGTGATTCGAGTGTGACTGTGCCGGGCACTTTAAAATCGACTTGAAGTGATAAGTCAAAAAGAGGGACTTCTTTTTCTTTCACGGGACAGTTAACACAGCTTTTATACAAAATTTTATTTTTAGCGAATACGAGCGATCCGAATAGAAAAATAATGATAGAGAATAACTTCATAGAACCCCCTATGAAGTTTCAGGTTAATCTAAAAGGAAAAAACTCTAAATAAAATAGATTAATTTCTCAAATTAAGACAAAAAAGGACCTGGCACCTTTACGAGTTATTCGCGCCTGGAGCAAAGTTTCTTGGTTTCCCAAACTGTCCCGGCATGCTTGGTGGCGCATTCGGAGGTGGAAGCGGAGAAACTGAATCAGGATCTGCATCACGGAATTTATTTGTTTTGGCATCGAATCTTAATTTAACGGTGCCTGTGGCTCCATTCCGTTGTTTACCGATAATGACTTCGGCGTGACCGGCTTTTTCTTGATCCTCTTTATCGTAATAGTCATCACGGTAAAGCATCATAATCACGTCGGCATCTTGCTCGATGGATCCTGATTCCCGGAGATCAGATAACATCGGACGACGATCCGCACGACCCTCAACGCCCCGATTTAACTGAGCCAGAGCGATGATCGGAACGTTCAGTTCTTTGGCGATTCCTTTTAAATTTTTTGAAATCTCAGAAACCTCACGCTCGCGGTTGTCAGTTTTTTGTTTCAAGGACATCATTTGAAGGTAATCGATCATAATACAATCTAAACCATGAGTGGCTTTAAGGCGACGACAGCGCGCACGAATTTCGAAAGGTGAAATACCAGCGGTATCATCAATAAATAATGGAGCTTCAGAAATGGCACCGGCGGCTTGAATCAGTTTAGGCCAAGAAGCATCTTGAATACGACCAGGTCGAATTTCTCCCATGCTGATTTTAGATTCCCCAGCCAAGAGACGCATCATCACGGATTCTTTGGCCATCTCCACTGAAAAGTAAGCGACGGTTTTTTTCGCTCGAAGAGCCATATGAGTGGCCAGATTCAGAGAGAAGGCCGTTTTACCCATCGATGGACGAGCGGCGACGATAATTAATTCGCCGCCATGAAGACCGGAAGTGATTTTATCTAATTCAGTGAATCCCGTAGGAACACCGGTAACATCGGCTTTGCGTTTATAAAGATCTTCGATTTTTTCAATCGATGATTTGACGATGTCCATTGATCCAATAAGACCGGCTGACATTTTATTTTCACCGACTTTAAGAATTTCTGCTTCGGCGATATCAATCAATGTTTCCACATCTTGATAATCGGCACTGAAGGCTTTTTCAATCAGACCAGATGAAGTATGAATCAAACGACGTAACATAGATTTGTCTCGGATAATTTTTGCATGCGAATCGATATTCGCGGCAGAGACAACTTTTTCTAATAAGGTCAGAAGGTATTCGGCTCCGCCCACTTGTTCTAATTCGTTGCGAGCTTGAAGGAGATTCATCACTGTTACTAAATCGATGGGTTGAGATTTTTGGTGAAGATCCATAATCACTTTATAAATAAATTGATGAGCTGGCTTATAGAAATCATCAACAGTTAAAACATCGCCCACCTGATCAAAGGCTTCGCGTTCTAACATCAATCCGCCGAGAACAGAATATTCGGCTTCTAAACTTTGAGGTGGAATTTTATTAAATGAACTCATCTTATATTTTGCCCCTGGGATATAACCAAAATTATATCAAAAAAAAAGATGTAATACGAACAGAAAAAATAAAAAACCCAACATTTCTGTTGGGTTTTTATCTCATCTTTAAAAAGAGATTACTGTGCTAAAACTGTAGAAGATTCTAAAGTTGTCGTTGTAGAAGCTACTGGAGCAGCGTGTGCTTGAGCTCCTTTTTTAGGTTTCAATTTGTAGTTGTCGATTTTTTTCTTAAGAGTGTTACGGTTAATACCTAACATGATAGCAGTTTTAACTTGGTTGCCGTTAAAAGCTTTAAGAGATAGCTCGATAAGTGGTTTTTCAACTTGCTCTAAAACGATATTGTATAAACCGCTTAATTCAACTTGTGCTTCTTTTTGTTGTTGGAACAAAACCTCAAGTTTGCTTTTTACTAATTTTTCTAAGCTGACTTGTTGAAGGTTAGCGACAAAAAGATTTTCTGAGCTATTCAGATTTGGCGTCATGGAACTCCTCTTTCGTTGTGGGTGTGTAACGTTCTTATTAACGTATTAATTTAATTTTCAGGGCGTCTGTTTTTCAAACGCCTCGAGTTGTGGGTAACCAAATATACTTATGTTGCTGCAATTGCAACCTAACTT
>CALMPX010000253.1 GCA_937871355.1 uncultured Bdellovibrio sp. | reverse complement strand
AAAAAATTATTATACTGGCGGCATTAGCTTTAATCACAAGTTGCTCGGGGTCTTCATCTTCAAATAATGGAATTTTATCTAACAAGCCTACGACGGTCGCAATTAAAAATACAAACCCAGGTATCGGAACGATTACTGTTATGGGTGACAGTTTAGCTGCAGGATCCGGCGCTACAGACGTCGCCGTCAAACCAGCCGGCTGTTTATCTCAACTAGAAAATACTACTGTCACTAACCACGCCGTTCCGGGCTACACCAGCCAACAAATATTAAATACTCTTACGGCTGCTCAGGCCGATGCACCAAAATTAGTTTTTGTAAGTTCTGGTGGAAATGACACCATGATAGATAATAAATATCCAGGTCAATATCCAAAAGAGAAAACATTACAAGAAATGAACACTCTCTTTGATCAATTATTTCAAGATAATAATCAAATTGTCGTGGCCTATTTGAGCTTGAACCCACCGGTTCCCTATGCGACACGCTTACCTGAAATCACGCAGTTGGCTCAATCAAAAGGTGTCATTGTTATTGACGGCATGGATGGCCTTTGGACAGATGCCAGCAAAATGTCGGACCAAATACATCCGAATAATATCGGCTATGCCATTATGTGCTCTCGTATTTTAGATGCGATTAAACCGTACTATCCGTAGATTATAAATATTATTTTACCGGCTTCGAATGAGTATTGATTATTTTATACTTCGGAGCTACGGCCGGAGCCTTGGCAGAAGCCGGTTTGCGAAGTTCTAATGATTTTTCATTCATGAAACTTATTTTAGAGCAGACCGGAGGTAAGATATGCATATCTTTCGTGATGCTCTTTTTGCTATTAAATTTTTTCGTTATACATTCTGCTAAATCGAACTTAACTTTAAAATCATTTAAATTTTTAGACGTGTCTAAATTTAAATGTAAATCATTATTATATTTATGTTCTGCCGAATTATTAAAAACTACGTTCACATCCAATTTTGAACTCACTGCGCTTAAATCTATATTTTCGTATTTTTTATAACACGATAAACTGATCGCTTGTTCAAATTGAAGTTTTTCTTTTCTTAATGCCAACAAAGCTAATTGTTGTTTTGATTTTAATTTTAAAATAGCTTGTTCATCGTTGATATCAATACAACCTGTTTTAGATTTAACTTTTTCTTCCGCGACTTTCACTTCTTGAGAAAAAGCCACCTGGGCTAATAATAGAGAAATAATAACTAATGATTTCATAAATCACCTCACACCTCTTACATCGGCACTTAAGTCTGCGAACTAAAATAGAATATTTAACTCGACCTAAGGCTTATTGGCTGCACAAGCCCTGGCTAGACTCTTGGTGAGGATCAAGCGTGGTGCTTGGAGTTTGAATAAATTTTTTCACTGAAGTCGATCGATTAAAATACCAAGCTCCAAAGACATCTTTTAAACGAACGTTCACGCCGTTTTCCACCACCGGTGTCACCCAATGATGTGTCGGCGCTAATCCATGATCTCCGGTACGAGGAAGGAAATAACCTGAGACCGTTTTCGCGGCCGCATTACTTTGTGCCGTGAACTCATTCAACCAGGGGCCATATTCAGCTTTGTTTCTTTCAGTACAAAGACTTAAAGAGTACATCGCAAGTATAGAATTATCTAATTGATCGGCCGCAATAAAGGTTGGCATCTTAAGGTAGCGAGACGCCACGCCCGGAAGCATACATTTATAATCTTCTCTTATGCATCTTTCATTAATGCCGCACTTGCGTTGGCTGTTTAAACAATTTTTATTAGCGATCATCGGCACCCATTCGTAGATATTCTTAAACACGATGGGCTCATCAATATACTCGGGCTCAGGATTTGTAGCTTTGAAATAACGATAAAAAGGAATAATGTTGACCGCGTCCACCAAAGTCACAACATCAGCGTTGGGAATACTATTTTTTATTTCGTCGGCATTCATGACGATACCGGCCCCGCCAGCAGAGGATCCTGTCAGAATAACATTGGTTGCATTTGCAAAATTATATTTTTGTTTTAGATCTAAAACGAGAGCTTCAACTATTTTACGCCCCGAGAACCACCATTTTTCTTGGGTCGTGCTATCAATGACTTTTTTTACGCCGGTTCCACCCCAAAAATCGCTCGAGCAGTAGTGTACACTAATTTGATTATAACTATAAAAATCAGAGTTGTAGGCATCCGATTTGGTTAAAATTCCTTGCATATCGCCGACACTGCTCGGAAGACCATTTGATGTGGACAAGTACGTATTTTTTCGATAACCGCACCAAGTCGGATTAGTGGGATCATCAGACCCACAACCTCCACCGCCTTCGAGCCAAATAATCCAACGATTCGCTCCTGCTCCAAAACCTCTTTTTAAATAGTAACTCGGCTGAGTACCGTCATTACATAACGCCTCAGGAATAGTCGGTTGATTGATTTTATTTAGATTAAAAGGACTAAAAATATTAATCCACGCAGGATCACCGGATTGACCGGAACTTTTTCTGGGCTGAATGGGATTATCCGGAGAAATAATAGGTGGATTGTTACTCTGCGGAATCACGGCTAATCGGGCTTGATGAGATGAGACCGCTTCTTTTACTTTTGATGAAATTGAAGCTGGTCCGCGAAGCGATGAATAATGAACAGTCGGTAAACTCATCAGGGAATAATTAAGTGTGGTGCTGTTAATCTTATAGATATAACCAAAAGCCGTTAAAAAAGCGATCACGACAATAAAAAAGGCGGTGTATATATTTTTTTTCATAGACTTATATTAGTCTAAAAAAAAACCAAATCAACCTTTTAGAAATTCAAATCTAGATCTTTGTCTTGAGATTTTAGTCGAGGTTAAAATCGTAACTACTTGTTATAACTTAATTCCTTTTAAAGGAAATTCAATCCAGGCTTCGGATTTTGGAAAATTTTTAGATCGGGGCTCAACCAAGTTTTTATATTTCAAAAAGGCTGTGATCCCACACAAAAAAGCTTCAAACGCATGGCTATTTTCCACCATACTTTTGGCATCTTGGTGATAGATAAAGGCGATATTTTTTTCATTTAAAGCCTGGATAAATTTTTCACGAGACTCATCTCCTCCGAAGGCCGCTCGGTGGTCCTTGAGGGTCGACTTCATGAGCCCTAAGCTTTCGCCTAAGCGCCACATGGTCAATTTGGGAAAGACCTCGATACATTCCGCCTGAATACGATTTTTAATATACATAGCTCGGGCCATCAGCGGAGCCGAATTCGCACCCATGGCATGGTGAAGGTCGAACTTTTCTTCGAGTTTAGTTTGAAAATACATCTCAACGGCACGCTGAGTGTACGGAGTAAAAAGCTTACTCGGTTTTTTTCCCTTTTTGTGATCCCGAAAATGTTTCCACATCCATTCAATGTGTGGTTCATTGCATAATTCAAAACCCGGGCACTTTAATTGACAGGTCAAACACTGCGGAAGACTTAAGGCCGCGTCAAAGGCTACATATTTAACGGTCTGATCATCCTGAGAAATGAGTTCATGAATTTTAAGATCTCCAGAGATTTCTTCTTCTGATTTAATCTTTTCAAATAGACGGGCCAAAAATATTTTTTTATTTTGTGGATAATATTCAAGAATAGCCACGCAGGCTTTATCAGACTTTCCGCCGGCGAGCGACACCCCTATAAATCGTACGACATCAGCCATTTTAGCGGCTGAAGTTCTTTTGGGCTGATTGGCTTTGACTTTAGACACTGAAACTTTTCTTTTTCGCATGCCTCAATCACTTTCTGGCGCTGGCTTGGAGGTACCCACACAAGGACACAACCGCCCCCACCTGCTCCACATATTTTAACACCAGTCGCTCCATTGGCTATCACTAATTTTGATAAATGTTCGATTTCTGGACTGGTAAAAGCTGGAGTTAATTTTATACGCTCAGCGTATTCACGCTGAAATAGATCTGATATTTTATGCCAATTTTTCTCTTGAATGGCCGTATACATATCTTCAGAAATATCTTTAATTGCTTTCAAAGCGCTTAAAACTTTTGAATCATTTTGCGTGCAGGCCTTTAAAACTTCGAAATTATTCAATCCGCTATGATGAGTTTTACCAGTGTAAACTAACAGGAAATTATCGACCAACGGGGTATCGGTCACATCCATCACGCGATCATCAATACCTTCGATTCCATAATCTAAAATGGACAATCCTCCGCTCACCGCCGGATAGTAATCCTGTGTTCCCGTCGGAGTCAGAAGGATTTGAGATTCGATATTATGCGCGACATGTACCATGTGATGAATATCTTTGAACTTAAACTGTGTCATTTCAGCAAAAGCTTTCATCATCGAAATCATCAGACTGCTACTCCCACCTAGACCGCCGCCAATTGGGCTTTCAGATTTAGTCTTTAAATAAAACCCTGATGTGATTTTATCTTTAAAAAATTTAACAGTGGCCTGATAAAGAAAAATTTTTCTATCTTCGGATTTTAAAAATTCTCCTAAACTGGAAAACTCCCATTTTTGCTGGTAGTCTAAAGATTCAATGATAATTTTTTGATTTTGTGGCGTTGGATCAAGTTCCACAATAGTCCAAATATCAATCGCGACATTAATCGTACGACACCGGCCTACAAAATTAAATAAAGGCCACATATCTAAAGTTCCGCCAGACAAATCCACGCGAGTAGGAGATTTAATTTTTATCATTTTTGATCCTTAACAAATTGCTGCTCACTGAGATTAGAAAAATAGGCCCAATAAGATGTATCATATTCAACACAGTATTTTTTACTTTTTCCTTGATCAGCTATTTCCGCTTCGGCGTATAACTTTTTATCCTTATGATCTAATAACAACTTCAAAGACCAATTCAAAGTGTCAGCCGACATCATAACACTGACCACCGGCGACTTAAAATCACACTTCACCTCAAGAGCTACATATTCTTGAACAGTTAAGTTTTTTATTTTATCGATAAATGCTGTGACTTGAGATTTGTCCAAATGAGGGATAGTCACGATATCAAATTGGTGGTTCAAAGAGTTTACTTTAATTTTTTTAAATTCTTCGCGTTGGGTTTTAAATACGTGCTTGTCTTGAAAAAAAATAATCTTGTTCAATATTTTTTTATCAAGATCTGTATTCAACGTATAAATCTTTTTTTCTTGATTGAGCTTAAAATAAGGTTGTCCTGCAAAGTTACGACGATCGCTCATAATCAGAATGTTCAGTCGGTTGAGATTATCTAAAATTTTGATATGCACTGCGGGTTTATCAAAATGAAACTGATCTAATGTTTGATCCGGCGATAAAATGACTTCTTCAAATTCAGCAGACTCTATGGCTTGCGTCATGTCTTTCATATATTCTGAATCCGCAAGCATAATATCGTTTCTAAAAACCCATCCATCGGAAGTTTTCGCAAGATCCAAGCTTTCGATTTTATCGCCGACTTTTCGCTCGATGAATACGGAGCTAATTTGATCTGCTTGCACTGACAAACGCCTATACTTAGCAGCTTCTTTTTTATCATCGTTTCTTTCTAAATAAAATGCAGCCACTCCCATAGCCACAACAACAGATAATAAAATAAAGAACTTACTATTACGCATGTCTTCGTTTAAACCAAATAACGATGCTCAAGATTAAAAATATAATCGGCATCGGGAAAAATAATCCCACAAGAATATATTTAAAGTAGGTATTAAACTCGGGTCCTGGCATTTTAATTCTGGTTGCCGATGGTTCTTTTGGCGCTAAAGAAACAAGATCTGTTTCTTTAGCTAAATAAGCGACCGTATTTAACAATAAATCCTTATTGCTCGTTTGATTGAAGAACTGATTATTCGCTAAATTCACATCTGAAAAAATAACGATATCTGTATCGATTTTTGAATTCAGATATTTACCTTTAAAATGCACTCCGAGGTCAAAACTTTTAGGCTGACCTTCATAATCTGTCGTTTCAATCTTAGCCAAACCAACGCTTTTATCAGAGGTCTTAACCAACACTTCAGCTTTAAATTGAGAATTTATTTTTTCCGTAGGTTCTAAAGGATGAGGACGGAAAAAAAGCACCGAACGGTTAACTCCAAACAAACGAGTTATATCGCTTTCGTTTGAAAAAATATTAGCGACAGTCGCCTGATCAGTACTGACCATCGGCCCATTCGGAGTACTTAATATATTAAATACAAAGGAAGATCCAAGTTTCCATCCCACTTGATCTAAAATATCAATTGGACCTTTCACGGCCACGCCTTGGGCAGAATCAAAAAGGACCAGCAAAGGATGTCCGGCCATAAGATAATTATTAATAAGGGCACCTTCAGATTTTTGAAAAGATTCAGAAGCTCCACCAATAATAAGCAAATCGGCGTCAACCGGAATTGATCCTACAGAGATAAGATTTAAACTTTTAACAAGGTATGAGTTTTTTTCAAGAGCCTTTTTAAAAGCGGCTATGGCCATTTCATCTTTATCGTCTTCAATACTACGTTCTTTATGACCTTCGATAAAGTAAATAGTTTTAAATTTTAATCGCGTCGTTTTAATCATGGCATTGGTAAAATCTTGCTCAGAATAGGCTATACCAGTCATCCCGAGATACTGTGTTTCAATTCGATTGATCTTACCCTTATAGGAAACAAAAGCTTCACCTGTTCCTTTTGTAGCACCAAACAATTCCGTTATAGCCGGATTTGAATTCATTTCAATTGAACTGACTTTGATTTTCGATGAATAGGTTTCAAAAACTTTTGCTAAGCTTAAAAATGATTTCTTCATTTGATCTGCATTTTGCAAACCGTCTTTATAAAAGTATTTAATTTCTAAATCGGAATCTAAGTGATCAATAATTTTTTTAGACTGTTCAGATAAAGTGTATTGACTGGTCATTGAATAATCGAAAACACGAACAAATTTAACCGAGAAGTAATTTACAAAACAAAGAATACATAAAGTTAAAAACAGCACCGACCCCATACTTAAACCGTGCTTGGTTGTTTTCATGCGTGAGAATTCACCTAAAAGCTGACGTTCGCTATACATCACGTAAGCTAGTCCGCCAACGCCAAAGGTCAGAAGGAACCACATGAATGGCATCCAA
>CALMPX010000252.1 GCA_937871355.1 uncultured Bdellovibrio sp. | reverse complement strand
GGGATACTTTATCTATTCAAAATTATTAGATGAAGGGTATAAGATCGTATTTGATCTCGGACCAGTTGGATATATCGGACAAAATCGCACCACAGTGGAAACGAATTTAGGTTCTGTTTCAGATCAATCAGCCAGTGAAGATAATTTAGTTTATGGTTTGGGTTTGCAGGCGACGCTTCGTTTGTCAGCGTTGATTATTCAGTTGGAGTCTCGCTATTCTAATTCTCGTTCTTATCAACCGAGCTACACCCCGGTTTATGGAGCTCGATTAGGCTTTCGCATCGGTCTTTAACTTATTTCTAGTAAGCGCTCTTGTAAGCGCTCTGATAATTTAATTTTGTCCGATCCTTTAATCTTCAATAATAAATCAGTGATTTTTTCATAAGACGGGTACGTGGCAAGTGCGGCGGGATTCTTCATTTTGTAATAGCTCACAATTTGGCAAGTGGCATAGATACCTGATTTAGATATATTTGGCTGCGATGATTTAATCATCAAAATCAGTTCATCAAAAATTTTATTATCAAGTTTATTAAGCGCTTTGAACACCAGTATGTTAGCTTGAGTGCGGCCGGAAGGATCATTGGCGATTCTAAAGCTCGCGGGATTTTCTTTTTCCAACGCCTGCAGATCTTTTTCCATGAGCACATCGATGATCGAAGCATTAATACGTCCTTCGATGTTTCGCGGGACTTGTAGTAATGCCCGAGTATTGTTTTCAGTCCATGCCTGATCGGGAATAAGGTTTTTGCCGAGCATGATCAGCTTGGCGTGTTGAGATGAATTTAAGGTTGTGCCGGTATTGACAACCTGAAGTGTATTGTTCCAAGCTTGGGCGATTTTTTCAGTCGCAACACGAACATTAATTTTAAGTAAGGCATTTAAAATGATATCGGTGTGCAGATTTTTTTGTTTAACCTGCTGAAGAAGATATAAAATATGATGATCGGCACGGAAATGAATAATTTCTTCAGGTGTGTTTGCTAAAATATATTCAATATCGTGAAATTGACTGATTTGATAACCACTTTGATCAGCCATGTTTTTAAATTTAAAATTTTCTGCTTGAGCTGGAATAGAAACTAAGTCTTTGATATCTGCAGCTTGCGCGGCTGTTATGCTAAGTATATTTTTCTCTTTAATAGTGACGGCATCCATCAACCGCGTCGTAAATGTGAGAGCATCACCTAAGAACCCATAACCAGCTGTGCGTTTAG
Organism: uncultured Bdellovibrio sp.; assembly: GCA_937871355.1. Taxonomy (GTDB): domain Bacteria; phylum Bdellovibrionota; class Bdellovibrionia; order Bdellovibrionales; family Bdellovibrionaceae; genus Pseudobdellovibrio. The sequence continues at coordinate 881 of CALMPX010000252.1, read as the reverse complement.
TGAAAGTAATGTCGGAGCTATAAATAGCACTTTTTAATGTGAACCGACGTTTTTCATGATCAACCGGAAAATCAATTTGTGAAAACTCAAACATAAGATCCCGCGAAAAAGCTAAAGCCTTGGCTTGAGAAAAATTCCCTTTAAACACAACAACGATTTCATCACCGATGGTTTTTTCAAATAAGCCTTCATAACGCTGAAGAAGCTCACAACCGAAGTTTTCAAGATTCATCGTCATCTGCTGCGTCGTTGATCCTTGTCCCGCAGCAACAACTTTAGAAAAGCCATTAATATCCACTTTTGAAACAGTTCCGTAAAATGAATAGGGAATTTTGTGATTATTTTTTTTAATTTCGTTCAAGACACTAAATTCAAGCGAGGTTTCAAGCAAATCGATATCTTTATTAAGTTCTTCATTTTGTTTAACGAGGGCCGTAGTCGCCGATTGGATAATTTTCATATCTTTGAGCTGAAGAAATGAGAAAACTTTAGTCAGAATTTTGAGCCAAAGAGGATCTTTTCCTTTAAGCTTGTATCGGTTTTGAATGGATTCAGCGAAGATCAGAACCGCGCAGAGGATGAAGGAGAAGACGATGTAGATGACTAAGAAGAGATCTTTAATGATCTCTTCTCTTAAAGCCACATTGTTTTTGAGTTGATTCCAAATATTAATCTTTTGTGGCGTTAAAACTGAAATCGACCAGTTATATTGTCCTGTTTGATTTTTCTTAAAGGTTTGCAAAACACCTTCATCAAAGTAGTCTTTGGTTTTGCCATTAGCGATGGGCGGTAGATCTTGTTTTGAAAGTGGTTTGTTACATCGGCCATCAGGTCCGATAATAGTATAGGAAAGGATATTGCCCGCTGTGATATCGGAATCA
>CALMPX010000251.1 GCA_937871355.1 uncultured Bdellovibrio sp. | reverse complement strand
GTCGATTAACAATATTCTTCAAAGTATAGAAAAATCTAAAGCAACAACCTTAGCTAAATTTATTTATGCCTTAGGCATTCGTTTCGTCGGAGAACAAACGGCCAAGCTTTTAGCAGATCACTACTTAACGATAGAAAAATTTATCGAAAGCACAAAAGAAGATTTAGAGACGATTCCAGAAATCGGCCCTAAGGTTTCAGTAGCTATCTTAAATGCTTTAAATAATAAAGATTTTATTAAAGAAGTTCGAACACTGATTAAATCGGGAATTGTTTTTCAACAGTCGCAGCGTAATCAAAATGGAGCTTTAGCAGGTTTGAGTTTTTTGGTGACTGGCACTTTACCTGTCAAGCGTGACGAGGCTCATACGGTGATTGAATCAAACGGTGGAAAATTGCTGTCTTCGGTATCATCTAAACTCTCTTATTTGGTGGCCGGAGATGATCCTGGTTCCAAAATAGAAAAAGCCCGTTCCGTGAATGTTAAAATCATTTCATGGGACGAGCTTTTAAAAATGTTAAATGTCTAAAATAAATTAGATATGGTCGATGATAATATCACGAGCCATAACAGTCTTGCGACCATCAGCTTTAGCAGATTCAATACCTTTTAAACAAAGTTTTTCTACTGCTTTAGAAAGAACGTCGATCGTTTCTGCAGAAGTATTCATTTCACTTTTTTCTTTGATGAATTTTTTTACTTTACTTGTAACAACTAGAATATCCATATTGTCCTCCAATTTTTATCGTTAACTTAAAAATGCTTACATAGGGCCCAAATATTGACAAACATTCAGTTCGATTTTATGCGTTTTGATGCGATTTGTTATCATTATGGTTACTTTTAAACAGACAAAGCTCGGCTTTCCTCTCAAGCGTCTCCGCTGAAGGGCTAATCCAAATATAATTATTACGTATCACAGACTCGGTGCACTCCACGTTGGTGAAACCCGGCGACCATGAACCGGAGTTCAAATGTTCCACTGAACCATAAAATTCATGACGTGCAATGTGAGTGTGTCCGTAAACAATGCGATTCACGCCGGTGATTTCGGCTTGCTGACTCATGACATATTCATCGGGTTCTTTGTAAACAGAAACTAAAGAATGAATTGATCGTGCGTAGAATAGAAAAAAGGGCGCACACAAAAGCAGTGGCAAAAAAACCCAATACAGCGAGATTCCAAAAAACTGTTTCATTTGATAGGTTACTAAAAAGACTACTCCCAAAATAGCGACCATCAAGAAAGCTCGATCTAACCATAATTCTTTAGCAATCATGATGGGATTTTGAGTCGCTGGGGTGACAAATAATTCTTGCAAGCGCCGAACCATATAAGGCGTGCTTTTTGAATTGGCCGCACATTTCTCGACGATGGTTTCCATATCCTGTTTTGGTTTATAGATTTCGGAGAAACGATCTAATGTCACATGAAATAAGGTCGCCATTGATCCCCAAAACCAAGTCCACATAATCAACGGCTGAGTTCTAATAAGGTATCTAAAGAAAAAATTTAAATAATCAGGCAACGACATAATATAATTCTTGTCGACATGCGGATTGAACAATCCCATCCCATTCATAATATAGCGACAAGCCACGTTTCCAAAAGGCAATCGCACCGACACTGAATTATAATCAACTAAAAATGGATTCATGGGATTTTCACAGAGACAATACGGATCTAGTTGATGGCCATGTTCAATCAGCGTGTCGTTATTGCTGATGTAAAACCAGCTAACAAAACGCACGCGTCTTTTTTCAAGTTCAGTGAGATTGAGCGAATCGATAAAAGTCGATTGAACTTGATCAAAAGCTAATTCGACATCATGGTTTCCGGGAATAATAACTAAGGTATGACCTTTTTTAATAAATTTTGATAATTCATCGATGAACGGCTTATGTTCTTGCAGAATCACTTTAATTTTATAAATTGATTTTTCTTCTTTTGGAAAAAGTCCTCGGCGCGTTTCAATCCAACTAATAGGAAAAATAGCATCTTCTGGATAAGCCATGACACTATCAAAATCGAAGATATCGCCATTGAGGATCAACTCTATAGGCTGGCCGGCTGCTTTTGCTTCGATTTCGGCTAAAAATCCATTCAATGCCTCATCGATGAAAAACTGTTTGGTTTTAAATTTTTTCCACAACGGGCTTTTTGGATGAACGCGAGGGCGAGAAGGTTCAGCATCTGTTAAATGCAAATCGCTGATAATGGCGGTGTGAAGTTTAGCTTGTGATGACGAACTCATACATGACATTTCATCATGACTTTGATTTAATGTAAACTTAAAGGAAACACTATGCAGACCTCATTCGTCATTATCGGTATTGGAAAAAGCGGAACGGCCGCCAAAAATCTTCTTTTAGCAGGAGGAACTCCCTCTTCACATATTCTGACCTTTGATGAAAAAAATCCTACAGCCGACATGAACCAGTGGGACCAATTAAATGAGCTTCCCCTAGGAACACTGGTCATTTCCCCGGGTGTTCCTTTGAGCTCGACCCATATCATGGCGCTTAAAAATAAAGGCTGGAAAATCACTTCAGAAATTAACTTAGCTTGCGCCTATATAACCGATGAAATTTTAATTGGAATCACCGGCTCGGTGGGAAAAAGCACGGTCACAAGCCTTTTAGGTGAGGCTTTGCGTGCTGATGATCCCCACGCCTTTGTCGGCGGAAACCTCGGAATTCCTTTTGCTGAATATGGCTTACAACTTTTAACTCAAAAGAAAAAAGCCAAATATATCGTCATTGAGCTTTCGAGTTACCAATTAGAAAATTGCGATAAGCTTCATTTAGATTATTCGGCGATTACTTTTTTATCGTCGAACCACTTAGAACGCTATCCCTCTGCCGACGCGTATTACATGACGAAATGTGAAATCGGAGCTAAAACCAAACAGGTTTGTGTTTTGAATGAAAATTCAAAAGATCTCGTTCAATACCGCAGTCGTATTCCTGGAAAAAGCGAAATGGTCAGCTATCAAAAATCAAATGAGAAAGCGTACTTAGAAAAATCTCAGCTGATTGGTGAACACAACTTAGATAATTTAGCTGTAGCTCTTCAATTAGCAAAGTATTTAAAATTATCGCCTGCCGCCTTGCAGGCTATGGTCGATTTCAAAGGTCTGTATCACCGCTTAGAAACTGTGGGAATTTTCAACGGAAACTTATTTATCAACGACAGTAAAGCCACAGCCATGGATTCAGTTTTAGTCGCAACACAAGCCGCTTTAACGAAAACAGCAAAAAATAAAACACTATTTTTGCTGTTAGGTGGAAAAGATAAAAATCTTCCGTGGCAGGAATTAAATATTTTATCTCAACATTCCAATATTTCTTTTATTTTCTTTGGCCAGTGTGGCGAAATGGCTCAGTTAAAATCACAATTGGTTGGCGCTCTTTATACAAAACTAGGCGACGCTGTTAAATATGTCTTTAACCATCTACAGCCCGGAGACGTTGTTCTTTTGAGTCCCGGCGGAACAAGCTTAGATGAGTTTAAAAATTTCGAAGATCGCGGAAATTATTTTAAGGCGCTTATTCAAGAAAACTATCGATAGCTTAATCCGCAAAGTGCGCAAGATAATACATCGAAGCTTTTGAATAGAAAGCTTGAGACGCAATTTTTTCGTTATCTTTATTTTCAACAATAATTTCAGAGGTTCCTACAGGAATGTTGAAAACAACAAAGCCGCCGTTTTCAATCGGAGTCATTGAGACTTGGCCCGTTGAACCAAAGTAAACTATATTGCTTCGGTCAAATTTTTCATCAGTTAAAGTCACTTCGAAATTTTTCATCTGAACAAAACCGATGAACAATGAAGTATCTGCATTGATCTTATGATTTTGACTGAGATATTCGATAAATTTTTCAGTCAATTGCGGTAAGTGAAGATAATCTTTGCTTTGGTTTTGCAAATAAATATAAGGAAGATATTCTCGTTGCATCGGGCGGTTAATAATTTCAACTAACCCTGATCGCGTTCCTTCAGGGTAAGTTTCGCTTTCTAAAGTTAAAGAAAGTAAATCTTCCAAACCAGGAATTTGAAGTTCAGTCGGCACGACTTGTCCGGTGAAAGCATCAAAACTTCGAGCTGTAGCTATTTTAACATTAGTCATAGCTAAAATTTCTTGGTACGAAGCAATGCTTCGTTCAACAAAGTAAGCTTGGCTTCCGATGTGTCTGTTTTGTATAAAAGCTGAAATTTGGTATGAACCTTCTTGGACGCCCGGGATAATGAAGTAACCATTCGCCGTCGTGTTTGATTGCTGCACTTGTGGAATAAGAAACTGATCTAAATAATAAGGCTCTAAACCCGGCTGATTTTCAACGACAACCTGGGCCCCATTAACCGGCTTTCCATCTAACAGCACACGCCCAATGATAATTCCTGCGTCTGACATGTATTGAATTTGAAGTTTTTCTGAAAGATAAGTTTTAGCTCCTTCAATCCAATTTGATGAAAATAGCACAACTTCAGATGGATCTTTAGCGGTACGAATAGAAAGCGTTCGAGCCAACTTACCGCCGGCGCTGTTGATAAGAGCTACTGTTGACGAATGTCGCGCGACATTGGGATAGATGTCAGTTGTTTTTTTTAGAGAATAATTTCCCGAAAATAATGAGGCAGCAATGTCTGTGTCTTTAACTTTTCGATCATCAATGTTTCTTAAGTTGACAGCAAAACCACTGGGACGACCCAGCTTTAATTGAGGTCCTTGGAAATAATTATTTTGACGAGTTAATCCAGAAATTCTTTTGCGATCTTCGCCGATAATAATTCCGTTTTCATCCTTGATTTCCGCAACGAGCTCTCCGTCGAATGATCCTACAAAAATTTGATACATTCCGGCTTTTAAATCGACTTGTCCGAGTTCAATCGACTGTCCTTCGCGAACTCGTCGAACAGAAACCGTTTGATTGGTTAATCCAACACCATCACTGAGTTCAAAAAAACCTTGAATAGAAGCTGAGTTGGGAATCGATTGTTTTGAATTAACAAACGGATTTTGAATTTTATTAAGCAAGAGTGAATCTTTTTCTTTTGCCACTAATTGACCCAATTGAAGATCAGTCTGAATTAACAAGTCTTTTTTGTCGAGCACCATTTGCGAAACAACTGTTGCTTCAGGAAATTGAATTTTAACTTGATCAACTTGATTGAGCGATAAAATTTCTGAACCAGAAATGGATTTACTTTCTAAAGAAGCTATTTGGCGATCTGATTCGGGATGAATGACTTTTTGCGCTTGCTGAAAGAGCGCATAAGCCGGAGTTTTTCTTTCGTGAGTAATGTGCATCGTTTTGGCGATATATACAGCTCCGGATTTTTCAACCTTCGGTGAATATAAAAAACTTATGGGAATAAGTAATGCCAGTAGGTAGATCATACTCTTACAAGTTTACTTAGAAGGGCTTGTCTCCGTCAAATCCAGACTGCCTATCGAGACTAAGGTTAAGCGCTTTTTTTAAAACAACTGCACGTTGACGACTTAGACCTTCGTCTATATCTCGGATGACGTAGGCATTGGTTTGATTTTCGAATTGTTCGCGATAAACGATAACATTGATGTCATAGGGCCGCCGTGGACCCAATATAGTGACTTTGGTCTGGTAGCGAACCTTGTTTTTTGCCGTTTCATCATTGGGTTCAAACTTATTATTGTGAAACTCTGACATCATTTCGCGACCATTGGTGCTGACAAAGCGAGGCTTACCAATAATCACATTAACTGCTTTTCTAATTTCCGGCAATTGCAACGGCGAATCAGAAATGAAATACCCCGGCGTCTGACAGCCAAGGAATAAAAAAACGGTCATAAAGAAAAGTAAATAATTGAATTTCATTACTTAGTTTGAGCTTTATTCCAGTCAGCTAAAAACGAATTGATTCCATTTGTGGTTAACGGATGTCCTGTCATTTGCTGCATCACTTTGTAAGGAATCGTTGCGATGTCCGCACCGATTAAAGCTGCTTGTTGGATATGCATGGGACTACGAACTGAAGCCACTAAGACCTCCGATTTGAAATCATAATTTTGGTACATTTGAACAATATCAGAAATAAGTCCCATTCCATCTGTTCCAATGTCATCCAAGCGGCCAACAAAAGGAGAAACCATGGTTGCTCCGGCTTTCGCAGCCAATAAAGCTTGAACCACCGAGAAAACTAAAGTGACATTGGTTTTAATTCCCATAGCTGTAAATTTTTTAACAGCAATCATACCGTCTTCACATAGAGGAACTTTAATAACGATGTTACTGGCGATTTTTGCCAGCTCAGTTCCTTCTTTAACCATTTCATCAGCTTTGAGAGAAATCACTTCGGCTGATACCGGGCCTGTAGTTAGTTTCGCAATTTCTTTAATAACATCAACAAAAGGACGCCCCGATTTTGCAATAAGCGTTGGATTTGTTGTCACGCCGTCAACCCAACCACGCTCGATGGCTAATTTAATTTCACTTACTTCGGCTGTATCAATAAAAAATTTCATCATTTCTCCTGTAAACTATCCATCGAGTAATACCCGTGCTTTTTATTTATTATCCATCTTGCCGCCTTTAAAGCCCCTTCAGCAAATACTTCGCGATTTAATGCTGCGTGTTCGAAAGTGATCGTCTCACTTTTTGAACCTGCGGTGATTTTATGAATACCAAAAACATGACCAACTCTTTGACCTAACGGCAGAGTCACTTTTTTGTTCACAATTTTTTCTAAATCACCACGTAAGGTCTTTGCGGTTCCACTAGGGTTGTCTTTTTTCTGTGTGTGATGAATTTCTTCAACCTTAAAATCAAAATCTTTAATTAAGCCCAAAGCTTTGATCGCTTGACGTAAAGCCCAAACGCCTAGACTCATATTGGAAGCCCAAAATAAGGGACGTTTTTTTGCGGCGGCTTTTATTTTTTTAATCTGTCCCGCTGTACAGCCGGTCGTTCCGCTCACAATTGGTGTTTTTTGAGTGAGTCGTAAAAGTTCTTGCAGCTGCTTGGGGCTTGAAAAATCCACCCAGACATCGACTTGCTCTAAAATTTCTTGTTCAACATTTTTTAATGAAGCTACTGTAAAAGTAAATTCATCACAACTTTTTGAACTCACAGCTAAAAAGGGAGTAAAGATTTTCTGATCCAAAGACTTACGGATGGATTGTCCCATTTTTCCAGAAGCTCCGAAAAGACCTATTTTAATTTTTTTCATAAAAGGCCTACTTCGAGCATCAATTTTTCAGTGGCGGCATGAAATGACGAGTCTAAAGCCATTAATGGTAATCTCATCTCAGGGGACTTTATCAGGCCTTTACGATAAAGCATCCATTTAACGGGAATAGGATTGGCTTCGACATACATGCCGTCAATAAGACCTTTAAACTTTTTAAAAGTGGCTTCTGTTTCATTCACTGAACCACTCATCACGGCCTGTGTCCAATCCACTGTCAGTTGGGGAATGATATTCGACATAACGGATATAATTCCGTGTCCACCGAGCTTTAAAAAATCAATATAAGTTCCATCATCTCCAGATAAAAATACAAAATCATTTTGCAGTTTTGATTTTACTTTTTGGTCAAAAGACATGTCGCCGCTCGCTTCTTTAATACCGAGAATATTTTTAATTTCTGATAGTTCCCAAATAGTTTCAGCTGTCATCGCTGTGATCGTTCGTCCGGGAACGTTATACATAATCACTGGCACTTCGGAATTCTTCGCAATAGATTTATAGTGTTGAATAATTCCACGCTGCGGCGGCTTGTTGTAATACGGCACAACGACAAGGGCCGCGTCCGCTCCGAGTTCAGCTGCTTTCTTGGTGTCTTCAACTGATTTCGCTGTGGAATTGCTGCCGGTTCCTAAAATAAGTGGAAATTGAATTCCCACCATGGCACGCACAAGTGAAAATATTTTTTTAACTTCGGCCGACGTCAGCGTCGGACTTTCTGCCGTCGTTCCATTAATGACCAATCCATTAATCCCTTGTTGAACTTGGTAATCAACTAGTTTTTCTAATGAAGCATAGTCAACTTCTCCGTTATCGAATGGAGTGATTAAAGCAGAAAAGACACCTTTAAGTTTTGAGTTCATAAATACAGTCCTTTAAATGTTCAGCAGGCCCAGTCATCATCGGCTGCTGACGATCTGTCGTGTCGACGATGAGTGTTCCTCCGGGCATCTTAATATTGATTTTGTTTTTTAAATATCGAATGTTCATAAATAATCCCGCGGCAACCGCTCCGGTGCCACAAGCTTGAGTAAAATCCTCGACGCCTCTTTCGTATGATACTGCTTCAATGACGTCATCGATCGGCGTGTGTTTAATTAAAGTAACGTTTGTACCTTTCGGCGCAAATTCGAGACTCTCGCGCAACTCTTTGGCCATCGCTTTATGCTGATCAAAGGTATGATCGCTTGGAATTTCGATAACGACATGGGGTACTCCTGTATTACATACAAATAATTTTGAATGTGGAGTTATATGAGGTGTTGTCATGCGCACTTGATATTGGTGTTTCCCTAAGATTTGAATTTGAATCAAGCCGGCTGTCGTTTGCAAATCAATTTTTTTATCGGCATTCACTAAAATATTTTCTACGTAGTAGCCGACGCAACGAGTAGCGTTTCCGCACATCTCGGCAGGAGATCCATCATTATTATAAAAATCCCAAGTATAAAATAGATTCGGGGCCTGTGGTTCTTTTAAAAAAACGACGCCGTCTGCAGGGAATTGGGCGCAGATCTTCTGAGCTAATTCTGAAGTCAGCGCCACATCTTTAACATTATAATAAATGTGAAATGTGTTTCCTGCTCCAGATAAAAGTGAAGATTGAATCGACATTATTTTGTTTTTTTCTTCTTCTTAATAGTTTTAATCGCTTCAGCTGCGGGTGCGTCGGCTTTAGGTTGTTCTATCGTCTTCGCCGACTGCGACTCTGGAGCAGGAGGAAGCGGCGGGCCTTTGATGCCACAACCACTCGTGACGATAAATGATATGACTAATAAATTTTGAATTCTCATTATAAACTCCTTACGCAAAGTGAAATATCAAAAAAATACTTTCGGGCTAAACTAGCGGGAAGGTCGGCGCATTTTTTTTGATAGACTTCGAATTTTTTTTCCAAGTTACTTTCAGAGAGACTGACGCCTTCGGGCCATAATTTCGACAACTGATACGACATAAATATAAGATCGGGATAGTCGGCGTAGTGTATATTCATATAATTATAAACCTCTTTAGCTTTAAGGTAGTTTTCTGCCTGAATAGCGGAGCTATAATTAATAATATTTTCGAGAATACTGTCTTCGCTATTTAAAGTCTTATTATCTTTATTATTTGAGTTGTTAACTATTTCTCCAGCTCGACCCAAAGCGACGAGTAAAGAGTTTTTTAAAAGCTGTAGTTGTTTAAAATTCTGAGCCGTTTCTATATAGGCTACCGCTTTTTCGTTAAATATCCCCATGTTGTAACGTCTGTGATATTTAAGCTCTAACCAGCGACATTGTAAATTTTCAGGCTCTAACGTTAAACACTGCTGAAGACCACTTAAAGCTTTTTTCTTGTCATTTAATATAAGTCCAATCGAAGTTTCATAAACTTCTTGCGTCGGTAATGCTAAAAAATCATTGAGCATGTTAAATTTAAGTGAGTTTAATTTATTTTTATATTCTTTATCGTCACGCAGTAATTCATTTTCTATCAAAGTCATGGCTGTGCT
>CALMPX010000250.1 GCA_937871355.1 uncultured Bdellovibrio sp. | reverse complement strand
AAATCTTCAAAATTTGAACATGAACTGATTTCTCGGTACGTGTTTTGTCCTGGTAACCACACTTCAAGATCGTAAGTCTTGGTTGATCCAAAACCCATATCACCGGTGCAAAGTAACGATCGACGAAATGGTAATCCCAAAGCGATTAAAATATTTTCCGCATGAGAGGTCAGCTGTTCGTGAACTTCATAGGACATTGAGGGGTGACAAAACGTCATCAATTCAACTTTATCAAACTGATGCTGACGAATAAGCCCTTTGGTATCACGACCGTGACTGCCCGCTTCTGAACGGAAACAAGGAGAATAAGCGCAAAATGATTGTGGCAAATCGGTTTCACTGAGAGTTTCGCCATTATAATAATTTGTGACAGGCACTTCGGCTGTTGGAATAAGATAATAATCTGTTCCCGCTAAATTAAAGACGTCCTCTTTAAATTTTGGAAATTGTCCGGTGCCCAGTAAGCTTTTGCTATTCACAATAAAGGGCGGAATCATTTCTGTGTAGCCATGCTTTGTCGAGTGCATATCCATCATAAATTGAATCAGCCCGCGCTCCATCTGCGCCGCCGCTCCTTTAAGAAAAGCAAACCGAGCTCCGGTGGTTTTTCCGGCGCGTTCAAAATCGATGATATTTAATTTTTCACCTAATTCGAAATGTTCTTTCGGTTTGAAATTAAACTTTTTTATTTCACCCCAAGTTTTTACAACTTTGTTATCTGTTTCAGCTTTGCCGACCGGTACACTTTCATGAGGTTTGTTTGGTAAAACATAAGCCAAATTCTGAACGCGTTCGTCGGCTTCTTGAGCTTTAAGTTCAAGGTCTTTAACTTTGGCTTTTAATTGATCCACTTCAGCTAAAATGCTTGAGGCATCTTTACCTTCACGTTTAAGAATACCGACTTCTGCGCTGAGTTTGTTTTGCTTAGCTTTTTCTGTTTCAGAAATAGAAATAATTTCTTTACGTTCAATGTTTAATTTCAAAAGCTGTTCTAAAGTTTTTAAATGTTCTTCAGAGCCACTGCGGTTTTGCAAACCTTGTTTATACTCTGCTAAATAGTTTTCACCGTTTTCTGGTTTTTTCTCTAATAATTTAATATCAATCACAAAAAGTTCCTCTTAATTATTTTTAATTTATTTATATTAATTTGGAGCAATAAGAATATACATTCTTAATAGCGCGCCGACCAAAAGGCAAATGACATCAAAGATGACGATTTGAAGTATTGTCAGCTTGGACAGTAAAGAAAATATCAGACTTAAAAATAATACAGTTAAAAAGACCAACATGAAATTTCCAAGATGAAAGAGCTCTTGAAAAATGAGCGCTAATACAAATCCGACAAAGAAACCTGAAACCAAACGCAAAACAATATGCGAGAGTGTATGGGAAGCATTTTTAGCTCCATTTTGCAGGTTTTCTGAATATCCTTTAATTTTATCTGATACGCCCATAGCTCTCCTTACCTACTTATAATTATCACTAAATAGGATGGCCTCAAAGCATTAATTACCTAACGTGCTTAACTTGCTTTCGATTTCTTTCGCGTCAAAAGAATTATGCGCTGTTAAATCTAAATAGTCTTGAAAAAACTTATAAGCCTTTGCTCGCTCGCCACGGGCATCCATAATATAGCCCATTTCGCGAAAATAGGAATAATTAGCCGTCTCTTTATTATGTCCTTCGATCACAAGATCTTCGGCTAGGTCGATTGATCCCGCTAAGCGGTGGCAGGCGGCGGCTTTGAAATAAAAATCAGACACAGGTCGAAGCTTCATAACAACTGTAAAATCTTGGGCACACTGCGTGTACTGACCTTGCTTTTTGTAAATCTCAGCACTGAGAATATACGGATCCGCTAAATTAGGATTTTTCGCTTTTTCTGTCGCAATATCTTGCGAGGCCTCGGGATAAAGGCCCATAGCAATCTTTGCTTTGGCTGTAAAATAATAGACCTTTGGATAATTTGAATTATTTTTCTTCACGAGTTCAAAGCGGGATAAGGCCTCTGTTAACAGTTTATTTGCTTTGGTGGGGTTGGTTTCATTTTCACCCATTTCAAGCTGTAACTGAGCGACCGAAAACATCGGTTCAACATCCGAAGGATCTAAAGCAGTCGCCACCATATAGTAGCGAATGGCACTATTAAAATCATTTTTGCTTTTATAACTGCGCGCTAAACCTAAATTGGCTTTGGCATTCTTTGGTTCCGCATCCAACACGCGTTGGTAAATTTCTTGAGCCGTATTGTTTTTTTCTTGTTGCTCATAAAAATCCGCCAAAGCTAAACGATAATCAACGGTGTAAGGAAAACTTTTAATCAATTCGAGGTAATATTTCTCTGAACGAGAGCTACCTTCTTTAGCAAATAAATACTTCGCGTAGGTAATTTGAGATTCCGGCCACGCGGGCTCTAAATCAATAGCTCGCGCAGAATACTTTTGTGCATTTTCTAAAGCACTAGCTTTTTCTGTGTCAGTTCCATCACTGTTTGATTTTTCAGGTCTAAAATAAATTTCAATATTTATATTCGCCAGTAAAGTTAATAACTCAACATCAACATCATACTGCTTGTAAGCTTTAATCCCAAAAATTAAAGCTTGAGTTAAATTGTTTTTCTTCCACTCTAAACGAGCACGACTTTTTAAAATTTCATAACTATTCGGATCTACTCTTTGACCATCAGACAAAGTCAATTCAGCATCGGCAAAGTTGTAACGCTGAATAAGATAATCCGCTTTTAATGAATAGGTAGAAAATGACTTAGGACCAATTTT
>CALMPX010000249.1 GCA_937871355.1 uncultured Bdellovibrio sp. | reverse complement strand
TTAATTAAGTCGAGTTTTTCAATTTTTTTAGTATTGATAAATACGATTCAAAGTATCTGGTTTATCTATTTTATATATTCATAAATAGACCGTTATATATTCATAGTTACAAAAACAAAAAAGGAGATATTCTTATGAAAATCACAAAAAGTATTCTTTTCGCTCTGAGTTTAACATTAGGTTTAGCAACAACAGTGCAAGCTAAAAAAACTTCGACGGCTTTCGGATCAACGGTGCAAAACAATAACATAACTGAAGCGGAAGTGCAGGCGGCGCAAGAGGCTTGGGGAAAGGCTCTGATTCAAATTAGTAAAGATGGTGCTATCAGTTCTCAAAAAGCACGTGAGACGGCTAACTCCGTCTTGGATAGCGCCTACGGATATAATATGGGACCCGTTTTATTTAAACCGACCTTAACTTTCGGTGAAAAGACTTTTAGAACAACAAAAGAGGGTGCTTTAGCTTATTTTGTTGGAGGTGATTCTAATTTCCCGAATGATACAGGCTTTGCATTAAAAGGCTGGGAAAAATATGAATACAAAAATGCAGCCGTATATATTAACGGAGATATGGCCTTAACTATGGGAAATGTTATTTTAACTGATAAAACAGGAAAAGTGACTACCGTAGATAAAACATGGGGATTTAAAAAAGATCCGCAAGGAAAGTTAAGAATTGTGCTGCATCATTCTTCTTTACCATTTAGTCCAAGTAAGTAGATATAATAGACCGAACATCAGTCCGTTTAAGAATTCTCTGTCTGTGGTTTCATCTCGCCCGTGATCGCTTCGTTTTTAACGGTGCCATAGGCATGGTTACATAACAGACTGGCAATACGTTTATATTCACTTAATAAATCTAAATGAATTGAGCTGGTATTGATGGATTCGCGCAAACCTCGGTTGAGACGAGAAATATGATTTTCTCTGAATGAAATTTCAAGTTTTGCTAAATCACGTTTAAGTTGAATAGCTAATTCGCACATCTTGGCATTGTCATAAGCATTTATGCCCATGGCCGCCACTTTAACGACTTGGGTATGCATTGATTTAATTTCATTCCAGCCCTCTTCGGAGAAAACTAATTTTAACGCATGCTTTTTAATCGCTAATGTTCGAATATTAATATCGATTGAATCGGCCGCTCGTTCGAGATCTGAAATAAACATAATCATATTCATGATATTTTGATGAACAACATTTGATCCCTTATTAGCATGATCCAATAAGAACATCTTCGTTTCACGGTATAAAAAATCAACCTGATTATCTCGATCTTTAATCGATTGAACTAAGCCCGGATCTTCATCTTCAAATAAGACAACACTGTCTTTGATCATACTGACGACGATGTCTGCCGTTCGCATAATTTCTCTTTGAGCATAAGAAATAGCTAAGGCTGAATTCTGATAATTATTTAAGGCTAAATATTCTGCTCCGAATTCGTCAGCAGAAGATTTAGGGAACATTTTTTCAATTACAACGGATGCTCTATTAATAAATGGATAAAAAATAATGGCGGAAGCAATGTTAAGTAAGAAGTGGGCATTGGCGATCAAGCGAGCCGGAGTATCATTGTACTGATTAAGGAAGTTGATCAGGTACTGTGTAAACGGGTAAAAAATCATCACGCTGAGAGCTTTGTAAAATAAATGGGCCCAGGCAATTTGTTTGCCGATATAATTACTACCAGCAGCAGCAGATAAAGCGATCGATGTCGTACCGATATTGGCTCCGTAAACCCAGATGATAGCATCATAATTTGAAATGACACCAGCGGCGCAAAGACTCATGGCTAGACCAATGGTGACAGCACTGCTGTGAACGATCGCGCAGAAAATAACGGATACGAGGAATGAGTAGAATGAATTATTTTTAAGAATGTGAAAAAATTCTGATAAAATTTCTAATTGTGAAAAATAATGAGCACTGTCTGAGATCATTCTTAAGCCGAGGAACAGCATGGCAAATCCCATGAGGACCGTGCCTAAATTTCTGATTCCGGGTTTGTTGCTGGCAAAAACGGTTGCGAAACCGATAATAAATAATGGCAACGAGTAAACTGACAAGTTAAACGAAATTAATTGCACGGTCAAAGTAGAGCCAATAGCTGTTCCAATAATGACTCCCATGACCTGTGGAAGTTGTATGACACGAGCTGTACCTAGACCTACCAACATCGATGTAACTGCGCCAGAACTTTGTAAA
>CALMPX010000248.1 GCA_937871355.1 uncultured Bdellovibrio sp. | reverse complement strand
CGGAACAATCACGGCCGCGAACGCATCAAGCATTAATGATGGTGCCGCAGCTATGGTCTTGATGTCGGAATCAGAAGCTCAAAAACGTGGAATCAAACCTTTAGTTAAAATTATCGCTTCGGCTACTTTCGCCCAAGATCCTAAATACTTTACCACAGCTCCTGCCGGTGCGATTAAAAAAGCTTTAGACAAAGCGAAATTAACCATCGCGGATATCGATGCTTTTGAAATCAATGAAGCTTTCGCGAATGTGACGATGGCGGCACAAAAAGCTTTAGATATTCCGATGGAGAAAATTAATATTCGCGGAGGATCGATCGCCATTGGTCACCCGATTGGTGGATCCGGTGCTCGTATCTTTACAACATTGATTCACATACTCACTTCGACAAATGCCAAACGCGGATTAGCGACTTTATGTATTGGTGGCGGCGAAGCTGTGGCCGTGATTATTGAGAAGGTTTAATTCACATGTCTAAAAAAGTTTTTGCTAATGCCAAAGAAGCACTTCAGGGCGTCCAAGATAACATGACCTATCTGGTCGGTGGCTTTGGACTTTGTGGTATTCCTGAAAATTGTATTGAAGCTTTGCGCGATTCAGGCGTTAAAAATATCACATGTGTATCAAACAATGCCGGGGTGGATGATTTTGGATTAGGTTTATTATTACAAACCCGCCAGATCAAAAAAATGATGTCGTCTTACGTTGGTGAAAATGCCACGTTTGAAAAACAATTTATGTCTGGCGAATTAGAATTAGAATTTTGTCCGCAAGGAACTTTGGCCGAACGTCTTCGCGCAGGCGGCGCGGGTATACCCGCTTTTTATACGCCGACGGGTGTGGGAACTCAGATTGCCGAAGGAAAAGAATCTCGTGATTTCAACGGACGTGCATATATTTTAGAAAAAGGGATCACCGGCGATTTCGCTTTTGTTAAAGCCTGGAAGGGCGATAAATTCGGAAATCTTATTTTCCGTAAAACAGCTCGTAATTTCAATCCAATGATTGCCACCGCTGGGAAAATTACTATC
>CALMPX010000247.1 GCA_937871355.1 uncultured Bdellovibrio sp. | reverse complement strand
ATGATGAGTCGCCACCACTAAGGAATTCGTCGGACCATTTCCTATTTTTAAACCCTTAATCGGAATATTTTGATCATTATTAGCTAAGGTAAAAATTTGTACTTGAGCCGCATTTGCTTGAGCCAATTGTTCCATCTGGGTCACGATATTGTCATACTTCGTCGCTCGTGCCGCATGACTTTGTGTAGATAAAAATAAGAATAAACTCAGAATAACTTGAAACATGATTCCTCCGCAGATAATGGTCAAATTATACGCCGGAACCTCAGCTTAAGTACTAGGAAGATTTTGCCTCGAGAAATTGAACTAGACTAATGTCTGATTAGGTCGACATTATCAAAAAATATTAATTAGATATCACTGAAGCTAAAAACATAAATCGATTGATTTTATTAACTATTGAATTTGAACTGGAAGATATTTGACTGTAATTTTGATTCACAAAGTCTATATCCGTTTTATCTAAGGATAAGCTGAGATTGTAAAGGTTTTGACCTATTTTTTTGATTTGTTGATTCTGATTCCAAGAAAGGAATCCGCCTGTCGGGACAGAAAAGCTCAGTCCAGATGGAGAAAAGCCTTCGACGCATTGCTGAGTTCCATTATCGTAGGCCACTCGGTACCAGCCGTTCTTTCCATTCCAAAAATTTGAAAAAAGCGGATAGGCTTCATTTTGATTCCAAATCACTTCAGAGAGTTTATTTTGAAAGGACTCTTGAGTCTCTGAGATGGAATTGATATCTCCAACAGTTAAATTGTTAAAAACAGTTTGAAGAAAGTTTTTGTTGTTAGTCAAACTATCAAAAAAAGGCACTAAGCGCCGGGCGTGGCTAATGTCCCAACCGGCATTTTGATCTAACGGCACGGATTCTTTAGCGACATTCACTGTTTTTATCCATTGACCGTTTTTGTCTTTGGTACAACTGACCGGCTTCATACTGCTGGCATAATTGGCGTAACGATTGTCAGTATAAAATCGCCAGTAGCCCGCGTCTATATCTGACACTTTTTTATTATTGAGTATCTCGACGCTATGGCGGCTTAAAAAAAGCTTAATCAATAAATTAAAATGCTTTTTTGCAACAATTGTTAAATTGTTTTTATGCTGATTGAAAAATAATGGATTCTGCAACAGCCCGGCAAGTTCGGCATAGATCGTGGTCGCCCAAAGAGCCTTATCACTGTAAAAATATTGTGATCCTGATTTCTCAGAGACCATTTGTTTTTTTATTGGAATCAGTGCTAATATTTTTTGTGAGGAAATTTCGCCTTGAGATTCCCATCTTTTCAAATGGGAAAAAATAATTTCTACTGATTTGTTAATGAATTTAATATCATCACCGGTTAGCGGTTCATTCAAAGAAGCCAAGGCCTGAGCTTCGGCAGCCAACAGCCCTAAAAACTGAACTGAGCAAAGTAGAACTTCGCTATTCAAAAGTTTGTTGGTATTATTGCAGATGTTTCCACCACGGCAAATCCAAGCTGGGCTTTTATCTTTACTGGAAAAGGCTTCGAGTTTATTAAATGAAATTTCTAGTAAGCTACGAATTTCTCGGATTAAAGTCGTTTTTTTACAACGACGAGCCATTTCTAAAGTGCTTTGTAGATAAATTTGA
>CALMPX010000246.1 GCA_937871355.1 uncultured Bdellovibrio sp. | reverse complement strand
TGAACTTTTTGAAGATCACGACAAACAAGAGCATTTCCGTTCTTATATTCGCCAAATCAATCGCGTAGGGCTTGACCTTTCTGATTCGGTGGAATTGTTAGCCGGCGTGATTTATTCCTTTTTATTAGCTCAGTATGAACACCCCTTAAAAATAAACATCAATGAAATTTCTGAAAACCCTCGCTTTCAGCTTTTCTGCCGAGAAGAATTAGGAATTTTCAAAGCCGAAATCACGTCAATTGAACTCGCCATTCAATTTATCCGCGTGTTACGCGATCGCGATTATTACTTAAAAAAAGGCGAGAGAAAAAGATTCTCTCTATTGAACAATAGCTACTTTGAACTGGCTTTGAAATTAGGGCTATTATCTGGCGAGCTCGACGCATCTGATTTCGCTTTCTGGATGGGTGAAAAAGATAGTCTCACTGCTGGTTAAACGGTTCTTCACGGCACACTGTATATTTCTGATACACCTTTTCCGAACTAAATCGAATTTAAACGTTTTAAGATGGCACACCACTCGCATCAGTCCCTCTTAAATAGCCGACCAGTTTTTAAGTAGGAAAATTAATTCCGCAAACTATGGACGCACTGAGGTGATTATGAAATCAATGGCATTATTCACAGTTTCTTTTTTACTATCTGTATCTGCTTTTTCTGCCACGTGGGAAAAAATGGATAACAATAAATCCATTTTTTCTGATTTAGTATCTGGAAAAGAACTTTATGCCTCTGTTTATAAACTGAATGGCAAGAATGAATCGGAAAACATGATTCAATCACTTAAGCAGCTGACTTATATCGTTCGTTCTGAATGGGGTATTTATTCTATGCCAGAAAGCGTTGATGTTGCACTCACTTCAAAAGAAAATAAATTGAGTGTTTTAACTGAAGACTCAAGTCGCCAAGAACCACAACAGGTTACAAATCAAACTCTTGAGAAACTACAAAAATTCATAAATCAAAATAATCAAATGGATGTCTATGAAGGACATGACGGAAACAGTTTTGGTGATTGTGCTAATGTTATTTTACATGACAAAGCAACGTCTCAAGTCGCACTCCTTTCTGTGTGTTATTCAGAATAATTATTTTTATCCAGGAGTTTATATATGTTTAAAAAAATTGCTCTGACTTCAATTTTTGCCATTTCAATATTAAGTCCGATATTGTCTCAGGCCGCCAGTCTTAAAATGCTGGAGATCACCTCACAGTCTGATCCTGGAAAAGTTTCGTCTATTTCTATAAACTATAACGACACAACCCGCGCGATAACTTCGTTAAGTTACAAACGCGATATTAAAAAAACCAAGATCGAAACAGTTTCTATTGAAGATCTTCTTAAAGAAAAACAACCGATTTATGAACAATTGACAGTCGACGTTATTAGCCTAAAAGCTCAAAAAATCAGTCCTTCACAATATATTATTACGATGGAATATCTTTATGAGTGGTTGGGTTTTAGAGGTATCTATAAAAATAAAAAATTAACCGTCTATTTTTTAACACCAAGCAATCGTTTCGAAGCTGTAGACTTAGAAACCAATAAAACCATTACGAAAATGTATTTCCATTCTCATTATGTTAAGGGCGCCGAAAAAGGCATTGAAAAAATAGATACTTGGTAGGTCTTTAAATCTAAAACTAATCCTGATTTAAACGAAAAATTAGGATTAGTTTTTTGTATTTCGAAATAGTCTTTTTATTTTTTTAACAAAGCACTAACGACATCCATCACCTGTGCATGATTCTTTGTTGTCTGCTATTTGTTTTTGATTTGCTCTAAAATTTTAGGTTGAATCACCCAGCTTGATTGATCCGCATAGCGAACAATCATTTCAGAAACTTTTTCTGGAAACACGGGGCAATGATATCGTTTGTGATTTTTTTGCTCGAGCTCGACGATAGTCACATCAATTCCTTGAGCCGTTCCCTCAGTTCTAAAATCATTGCAATTCATTCCTTCGTCCCAAGCTGGACTGACATAGTCAGCGAGATCAATTGGTTTTTTGAGGCGCCATAGACCTTTTTCACAGTCAAAATATTTTGATTGATGGCGATCTTGAGGCGTACCTAGAATATCTTTCCAGAAAAAATACCCATCATAATTAGCCGACAAATCGGCATATGAATAAATTCCACCAGTCCATTTACCATTGTAAGTGGTTTCAGAAAAATCCCCTAATTTTAAAACATCGTTCAAAGTTAAATTCCAAAAATGCACTAAAGAATAATAGTAATATCCCTCATCCATAAAGTGGCCGAATTTATCAGCCCCGATGAGATAACCTTTATGATGGATGGGTGCGCCCATGTGAATACCGATCATCATACCGAGCCGCAATGGCAAATTATAAATGGCTGGAACATTTTTAAAAATCGAGTTGTCAAAAACAATAGGAGACTTTGGAACCAGCGGTGAGTTCATAATAAAAGATTCAATTTCGCCGTTGATCGGTCGTCTTAATTGTGAACCTAATTCTGAATTAAGCTGATCCCATTCACACACGTTCGATTTTTGATTCATTTTTAATAATACTTTTTCGATGCGATTTTGAATTTCTTGATTGATAACTGGCGTAGCATCTGGAACTGGCTGATACCGATCTGTAAAACCATC
>CALMPX010000245.1 GCA_937871355.1 uncultured Bdellovibrio sp. | reverse complement strand
CAATACGGCAGAGACGACCAGTTATTTAAAAACGGCTCTAAGTGACATCAATCCTCGTTTGGCTTACAGCGCCTATAAAGAATTGAAAAATCGCGCTGTTCCGGATTTGGCTCCAATGAATGAACCGATTCCTGATCTCATTCCTGGAAGTTTTTCTACCTTTAAACGAAATCCTAAACTCATAATCAATACGAGCCGTGGATTTTTTGTGATCGAACTTTATCCTCAATGTGCTCCTTTTCATGTGTCTCGTGTAGTCGATGTGGCTCGTCGAGGCGAATATGATGGCTTAGTCTGGCATCGCGTAGAGAATAATTTTGTGATTCAAGGTGGAGATCCAGAGAAAACTGGTTGGGGAGTCGGTAAAGATATTATCCGAGCAGAAATTAATCCATTGAGATTTAAGCGAGGCTCTTTAGGCATGCCAAGATCTACGGATTGGGATTCTGGCGGAACGCAACTATTTATTAATCATGTTCCGACCCCTCGATTAGATGGTTTATATACTCTTTTCGGGCAAGTGATACAGGGCATGGATGTTGTGGATAATATTCAACCTGGTGATTCTATTATCAAAGTGACTGTTCAGTATTAAACATATTAAATACGACCGAAAACTTCATCGGGATGTAATTTAGAATTTTCAGATATTTTTTGAGATAAAATTTGAACGGCTTTTTCTAATAAAATTTTATCATCTTTGGTGAATCGCGCCACAGAGGGTGAGTCAACATCTAAGACTCCAACAATTTTATTTTCTACAAAAAAAGGAATGACCATTTCTGATCGACTTTTTTCGTCGCAGACGATATGTCCCGGGAACTGATGGACATCATCAACAAGGGTCGTTACTTGTTTGGTAAAAGCGTGTCCGCAGACGCCTCGGGTGTAGGCGATCTCTAAACAAGCGGGTTTTCCCATAAAAGAAGCTAAGCGGAGTTTAGATCCATCATCTAAGTAAAATCCGACCCAATTGATATCGTGCATTTTTTCAAACAGATAAGCTGAAAAATTAGAGATGTCGGATAACCAGTATCCGCATAGTAAAGCTTCGAGTTCTTGAAGGTCCATCGCGTTTGTCATCTTTTTAAGAATGATCTGATTGTTTTTTTAGAAAGTCATCAAGCTTATCAACTGATAATTTAATTTTAGAGATATCAGACTCGTGAGCCGCTTTTTCCATTTCAACGGCGATCAGTCCCAGATCGTCAAATCCAAAACTGGCCGCATTGCCTTTGAGTTGATGTCCGATTCGAAGAAAGGTTGCAAAATCATTTTTAACTAATGCCTTTAAGCAATCGTCGTAGTCTTGTTTGCGACGTTCAATGTATTTAATTTTCATTTCATCTGGAATATTTAGACCTGACATAAATCCTTTTGAAAAAATAAGGGGGCCTAAGCCCCCATCGTTATCAGCTGACGACTCGAGTATCAGGCGGCAAGGTCTCATTGTAAAGCTCATTTGGTAGTTCTCGCTCAGTTTGATCCTTTGGTTTTTCGGTGCCGCTGTCTTGAGAGGCCATTAAAAATATCAAATACATTAGTCCTTATTT
>CALMPX010000244.1 GCA_937871355.1 uncultured Bdellovibrio sp. | reverse complement strand
TTTAAAAGCTTAGTTAAATTTATAAGTAAAAATATTACTAAGTTCCATTAATAAGATTAATAGCATTTTCATCACTTTGATTTAAACTCAAATCCATGGCAGCTTCGTTAGATTTTCTTTTTTGTTCTTGGACAAGCTTCACATCCTCTAAATATTTTTCTAGCGTTGCCTTAATAACATCAGAATTGAGACCTAAATTTATTTGAAGGACACCTTGATTCGATTTTTTCTCATTTAAATTTTTAATATTTATAATTTCACTGCTATTAAGATCTAACATTGCAAAACTGTTTTCTTGCTCATTCAGCATTATATTAATTTTTCCAGCGAAAACTATTTCTTTACCTGTAATTTGATTAATTTCAGAAACAATTTTCATTACCGAACTATCTTTTGCCAATGAGCGCAGTCTCATCGTATAATCAAAGACACCTTGATCTTTACTCATATAAGCAGCTACTTTAGACGGTTCTAACCGATCTCCCTCGAATTCAGTGCCCCAAATTTGGAATATGATGATGCGAGGCGCTTTTAATTGCGCCGAAGAAAGCACCGAAAAAAATAGAGTTATAATAACTATTAGCTTATTCATATAATATCCTTTTTAATTTGTTTTACTCAATATACAATAGCCTTCAGATCTATAATAATAGCAATTCCACAGCCACCCTAAATCAAGTATGTTTAATCTGGTCATTTTTTACGTCAATTTTTTATACAATTGAACGAAAAGGGCTTTGTTTTGGGGTCTCGTGCGAGCCCTATTTATTTTATTTTCGGATGAGGAAAATGTAATCGACGATCGCATCCGTAGCTTACGATAGATTCATCTATATCTAATATCCCTATTTTTTTCCACACCGAGTTATTGTTTCGATCATTACTTTGATCTGATACTTCAACGTTTATAATTAAATGTTTATTATCAAATATGGCCTTAGCCACTTCATTTCTAAAATCAGTCTCGTTATTTATAATTTGGTTATTTGCAGCTTTCAATCTAAACCAATGCGGAGTTACAGCGGTTTGGTTTTGTAATAAATTAGATTCTGAAATCGGATAGAGTGGTCGAAAACCAGGATTATTATCAGCAAAACTAAAAGCACTCGCAATTTTTAAGCCCATTCCAATTAAACTAAAATCAAAACCCGTTTCAGGTTCATTCGTCATGGCTGCGTTCATAAAATATTGCTTTTTTAGTCCAAGCAAGACTTCAATTGAAAAGAAATTAGCTGTTTTTACATTTTCATTTTTATCCATGGTAGGAAAAATTTTACCTGCTATGCCAAAACCGCGGTTTTCTGAATACTGCGTTCCACTTAAAGTTACGGAAACTCGTCCAACAAACAAACCCGTTGAACCTTTACTAAACAAACCCGTGTATTTCGAGCTCTCTGTGGCTTGCCACTGACCTGTTATACAAACTCCATTAGCATGTAATAGTTTTGGTAACCGCGATAAATAATCATCCGATTTTGTCACTGTTCTTTTAGCATCCCGTTTTAACTGATCAGATCCCTTGGGAAAAATAGTCGACGTATTGACTTCATACCTTGGCAACATACCCGTTTTATAAACATTAAATTCAGAAATTTCCTCAGAACTCTGCGGAACATACCCTTGATCCTTAATGACAGACAGAACTTCATTAAAAGTCGAAGCGAAAAGCGTTTGTGAAAGAGTCATTGTTAAAATGAGTGCTATTTTTTTCATAATTTCTTCTTTCAAAAAAGTCTGCGGAAGTAACTCCATAGAATTGATTAAATGTATATAAGCAAACCTAAAGCCAAATCTAGAATGCTATATTCGCACTGAAAATAATTGCCTGTCTAAAGCAGTTCAAAAAAGGGCCCTAATTGGTATCGTAAAAGCTTTAGACAATTTTAAATTAAGGCAGCATTCCATCAACAATCCATGCGCTGATCAAATCTTTTTGGTCTCGTGTCAGTTGGTTCGGATTAGGTTGATCTTCAGGCCAATCATTCGGTGCGGGCGGCATGACGGGCTGAATGGCTACGGTATAAAATATGGTTCCGACGGTGGCTTTGACTGTTTCATAATCTTCGTAAGATGAAATTCCACTGGTGTTACCCGCGTAGTGACAGCTGGTACAGCTTTTTTCGATCACCTTCGTGCGAACTTGTTCCCACGTCACAAGTCGCACGAGTCCTTCTTTCGAAGGCGGCGCTTCAGGCGGGTTTTGTACAACATCCGCGTTTTCTGGCGCACCGGCTTCTAGCCAAGCTTTAAGTGCATTGTATTGCCCGTTAGTTAAAGGCTTACCTTTCGGCATTTTATTTGATGCAATGGTTTCTTCAAATATTTTTTCTTTATTGGCAAAAACTTGGCTGTAGTTTGTCAGCAAAGGCTGACTTGTTCCACTATGACAACCTAAACAACGTGGAGCTAACACCAAGTCATTAATTTTGGCGTAAGATAAACTCAAATTAGCATCTTGAACTTCATTTAGATTTCTGTCCCCACTTTTTTCAAAGTCGTATGAACAGGCGGAA
>CALMPX010000243.1 GCA_937871355.1 uncultured Bdellovibrio sp. | reverse complement strand
CATTAGTCAGCATAATTATCGAAAAAAAAGGCTTCGATGGAGTTTACATTTCGGGTTCCGTGTTATCGAATGACTTAGGATATCCTGACATCGGCCTGACCACGCTCAGTGAAGTGGCTCACCGAGGACGCCAAATTGCTCGAACCACTACGCTACCGTCAATCATCGATGCGGATACAGGCTGGGGCGAACCGATGAACGTAACTCGTACCATTCAAGAATTTATTGAATATGGACTTGCTGGTTGTCATTTAGAAGATCAAGAAAATCCAAAACGATGCGGTCACTTAGACAATAAATCCATTGTTGAACCTCAACAGATGATTAAAAAAATTACGGCAGCTGTTCAAGGTAAAAAAATGGATCCTAACTTTTTATTAATTGCTCGTACCGATGCTCGCGCCTCTGAAGGTTTAGATAAAGCTATCGACCGCGCTAAAGCTTACGTTGATGCCGGTGCCGACATGATTTTTCCCGAAGCGCTTCAAGACGAAAAAGAATTTGAAAAAATGCGCAAAGCCATTTCCGTCCCGCTTTTAGCCAACATGACTGAATTCGGAAAAGGCAAATTGTATTCGACGACAGAACTAACAAACTTCGGTTACAATTTAGTGATTTACCCGGTGACGACATTCCGCTTAGC
Organism: uncultured Bdellovibrio sp.; assembly: GCA_937871355.1. Taxonomy (GTDB): domain Bacteria; phylum Bdellovibrionota; class Bdellovibrionia; order Bdellovibrionales; family Bdellovibrionaceae; genus Pseudobdellovibrio. The sequence goes on along the minus strand of CALMPX010000243.1, from coordinate 2,315 downwards.
TTTGGGAAATACCGAAAAAGGTTTGGATATTATAAAATCAACGGGATCACAAAATGAAGCCGTAGGTTCCATGTTCACGCGCCAACAGTTATATGATCTGACTCGTTACGAAGAATACAATCAGTTCGATCAAAATATTTTTAATTTTAAATTAAAGTGAATAATAAAAAGAGAGAGCTAAAGTCTCGCTTTTTAATTGAAAAGATTTCTACACAAGCCTGCACCTACAATTTTTTCAGGTACGTCACCAAAGTCTTTAATCATTTCGTAAACAGGTTTTCTCATTTTGTGAGCCTTCAGTTTCTCTTCAACTGGTTTTACAAAATGATTATATAAATCAGTCGCGATTTTTTTTGCTTTAGCTATATCTTTTTCATTTTGAATTTGCTCGACTGCTTCTCTGGCCACAAGCCATAAAAGTTCGTCATTTCCTGGAATATCAACACGGGGATCATTAGAACTCCAGACATTAAAAGGAACTTTGACTTCAGAAGTAGGTTCAAAACCCATTTTAACGAGATCTTCAGCACCATAAAAAGCCATGGATGATTTTCTAAAGTTTCGGCCCACACGAAATGCACCGTAGTCAAGAATATATTTTTCACCTTCCGCTCCTTGAATATTTAACACATGCTTATATTCGTCTCGTCGAGCTCCCGCGCTGGTTATACCATAGTAACGTAAAACCTTTTCAATATAAGCTGTCATGCTGTCACCGAATAAAGAGTACATACCACTGTGGCGACGATGACCTTGTCTTACAACTGCACCGGCCACATAATTAAAGCTGGTTTGATCACCTGCTCTCATTTTAAATCCCCAGTCTATAACCGCGTAAGTTCCAATCGCTCCGACTCCAGATTTACTGTGCACTAGAATTTTCTCAACCGTCTTACTAAAAATAAATTCACGAACAGCTTCCGTTAGCTCCATCAATCCGTCTGAATGAGATCCACGACTCGGATAAGAAGTTCCGAATCCCTTACCGTCAATTAAACCACCTTCTGGCACCTCAAAGATAAGTCCTCGTCTGTAATCAGTCGGTTTTCCCGCATCGCGAAACTCGGCATCAAATTGGATCGGCTCATTAACTCCGTTTTTAGAACCTATAGAACTTTGCTCACTATGCATGTAGCCAGCTTGATTTAAAAACCATGTATCAATTTGTTCAGGTGTCATATTTTTTGTTTGAGGAAAGTCTTTTTTAATTAAAGCATAGTCAGCCATGATGATTCTCGCCGTCACCACTTTTTGAACTTTAACTTGAGGCATCTTTGAGTTCACTTGGCTCAGAGTTTTTACAGGATAAGGCATTTGCGCGCTGACATGAGCGCAAAATAAAAAAGAAATAACCACTAATGATACTTTAAAAAAAATGTTTAGATTTTTCATATCTATTAAGATGCAAGTACCGATCCTTAGTTTTAAAAATACTGAGGCTTGATAGTGTTAAAGTTATCAACATAACGCGTTTTTTTGTAATTTAGTATTTTAATAAATGTCTCAATGTGAGATTCTTTGACAAAAAAAGCAGACATTCACCTGCTTTTTATTTTCATATGTGGTCAGAAATACCGTAAAAACGCTCACTAGTAAGTCAAAAATACATATTAATCCTAGATCATTTCTGAGCTTATTGTAGAACGAAGCTTTACTTAAAATCGATATATCAGCTTTGAAAGTGTAATAAGCCGTTTAGCCTGTTTAAATGTTTTTTAAATTATTTACAATTGAAAGTAGGATTATAATTTTTAGGTGGTGAGCCTAAATCGCTATAATCGGATGATTGACTAATCTTAATCACTTTAGCCTTAGGATGATTTCCTTTCGTAGCCGAAATAATCACCTTAGCTTCGTAGTTTGTGACTCTGCCCCACGCTTTCATGATGATAGTTTTATCTTTACCTTTATTTAGCTCTTCATTTGAGGCTGTTTTTGTTTTTTCAAAAAAAACGGCATAACCGCTTTCAATCATTAAAGTCAATCCTCTCTGCTCAGGATCATCACCCTCATAATAATCTCCTAAAACCTTCACTTGAATCGATCCTCGGTTGTTTACCTTCGACAAATCCGTACACTTAAAACTACCGATGATTGGGTACTCCGCTTTCACATGAAATGAAATACTCAAGAACAAAAGAATAATATTATTTTTCATAAGTTCAAATATACGTACAAAAAGTTGATTAATCTTCTAGATTTCAATTTTGATGCGGCTAGCATATTAAGTTTCGCGCAACACCATGACATAGAATGTTTGCTCTCCTCACAAGCTCCGGCCTATACTCTACAGGCTTATCATTAATTTCAAATAA
>CALMPX010000242.1 GCA_937871355.1 uncultured Bdellovibrio sp. | reverse complement strand
TAAAAATGATCTTGCGACAGCGCAACAAGTTTTAGAATCAAATGGTATTTCCTCGGTGGTCACAGATAAATGGGGATATCGTCCTATCACTCGTGATGTGTCGTGGGGTATCCCGGTTCCACCGGAATTAGATCCGGATATGAAGGGGAAAACTCTTTATGTTTGGCCTGATTCGTTGATTGCTCCGATCGTGTTTTCGCAGGTGGCTTTGCAACAGTCAGCTCAGAGCCTAGAAAAGTATAAAGAATTTTGGTGTGACCCTGATTCGACCGTGGTGCAGTTCTTAGGTCAGGACAATGTGTTTTTCTATGTGATCATGCAAGGGTCGATGTGGTTAGGACAGCAAAAAAATCCTCAAGCACAACCTTCTGCAGGTGATTTGCAAATGACCGAAATTTTAAGTGTGTATCATCTTATGGTGAACGGCGAAAAGATGAGTAAATCAACGGGGAATTTTTACTCCGGTGATCAGTTGCTTGAAATGGGTTACACATCTGAACAAATTCGCTATTATTTAGCGATGCTTTCGCTTCCGGTGAAATCTTCTAATTTTGATTTTGAGCATTTCAAAGAAAGAAATAAATTTTTATCTGGTCCCATGAATGCGGCTTTAGAAAAAGCTATTTCAGCCTGTCACTCGAAATTTGGTGGAGTTGTTCCAGATGGGAAATTGATTGGAAAAGCAGAGGCTGAAACGGTGAAGCTCGTTCAGTTGTATTTGCGTTCCATGCAAAAAGGCGATTATGCCACTTTGCTCGGTCAAATTGAAAACTATGCCCGTCAAATCAATTCGTTGTTTACTCAATTTAAACCGCATGATGATCGTGGCGATGAAACTGAACGTAAAGATGCGCTGTTCACTTGTTTTTATGTTTTGAAAAATTTAATGATTATGTTGGCTCCATTCGTGCCAGCCACGATGAATGAACTTCGTCAGTCGTTGAATTTACCGGAAAGTGTGATGTGTGCTGATGAATTAGGAACGGGTTTAAAAGCCGGTCACAAAATCAATACACAAAGAAGCTATTTCCCATCTGTCCCAGATGACGTGAAAGCTGAGTCTTAAATAAAATGATGAATTCAAAATTTTTGTTATTGATCGCAACTTTTTTTAATATTGGTAAATCACCAAAAGCTCCTGGAACAGTGGCAACGTTAGCGACGATTCCTCTTTTTATTCTGATGTCTCGTTTGTCAGACGTGACTTATCTTGTATCGGTCTTTGCGATCATCATATTGGGAATTTTTGCCGCGCAGGCTTATGAATCCGTGGCTACAGAGCATGATTCCAAAGAAATCGTGATCGATGAAGTCGCCGGATTTCTCATTACCATGGCTTTAGTTCCCTGCACGTGGAAATCAATCGTACTTGGTTTTGCATTATTCCGTCTTTTTGATATTTTAAAACCTTGGCCCATCAGCGTGCTGGATCAAAAAGTCAAAGGTGGAGTGGGCGTGATGGTCGATGATATCGCCGCTGGAATCGCCGCGAGCATTCTTCTGCAGCTTGTTTTAAATTATTATCCCTCAGTTCTGCTCTAGCTCTGATTATTTCTGACAACGCGAACAATAATAAGTACCTCGCTGTGCTAAAATAATTTTCTCAACGGGATTTTTTTTACACATCTGACAGGTCTTTTGAAAAAAAACAACGAGCTGGCTTTTCCCTTGTCCGAATTCGCCAGAGGAATCACGGTAGCCACCTTGAAAAGTCGTTCCCCCTAATTCAATGGCAGGTTCAATCACGTCGCGCACAGCTTGAAGCAAGAGGGGAAAATCTTTATCTTTCAAATCTTTACATTTTCGAGTCGGTAAGATTTTAGCGCGGGCGCAGATTTCGCTGGCGATATAGTTACCAGATCCCGCAAATAGTTTTTGATCGAGTAAAGTTACTTTAAGCAGGCGTTCTGGAAATTTTTGAAGAACTAATTTTAAATAGTGAACATCAAAGGTGGGATCTAATAAATCGGGTCCTAGTTCATTTAATTTCTTAACTGCTTTTTCATGGCTGAGATAATACATTTTCCCGAAGCGACGTGGATCATCGTAAGCTAAGGTGATTTTATTTTTTCCGTTGCTTCCAGAAAGAATCAAATGCGAATGCTTCGTCAGCTGAATATCTTTTCCCATCAGCCACGTTCCGGTCATCCCCAGATGAGATAACAAATGGGATCCGTCATCAAATATAAAATCTAACATTTTGCCTTTACGATTAATTTTGATGATTGTTTTATTCTTTAAAGACGGGAGCTTAGTCTTAAGAACATTTTTCTTAAGACCGGCACTTTGCTTGTCAGCTTCAATCTGTAAAGGCAGATTTTGGCTCAGCTGTCTTCGAATAGTTTCGACTTCGGGGAGTTCGGGCATTATGCCGACATCCTATTGAAATGACAGAGGAGAGTCGAGCAAAAAGTGGTCAGCTGAACCTAGTTGGCCCTAGGCTACTGCTCCGCAATTCGACGCAAGGATCGTTCATCTTTAGCTCCCGCAGACAACAATAGCTTTTCGAAATCATGAAAACCCTCCTTATGCGCCATTTTTAAAGCGCTATCACCGTCATTATCTTTTTCATTTAGGCTGGCTTTATGACTAATTAAATATTCAGCTATATCTTTATAACCATAATATGAAGCCATTAATAATGGAGTCGACCCATGCGTATCTTTCGTATTTACATCAAATCCATTTTCAATGAGATATTTAACGACATCGAGATGTCCATTTTTACTTGCTAATAGAAGAGCATTCCTGTTTTTACCTTTAACTTTGTAATCAAGTTTGGCTCCTTGATTGTGAAGATATTTAACTATTTCAAGGTGTCCATTTTCTGCCGCATAAATTAATGCTGTTTTTCCCGACTTCGGAGCTTCATTGACATCAACGTCGTTTGCTAAGAGAAGTTTAATACTGTCTAAATGACCACGGTTAGAGGCTAAGCTTAAATATGATAAGGAATTGTCTTTGTCGATTCTGAAATGCACACCGGTTTTTATCAGATACTGAGCTATGTCTACTTTATTATTTTCTATAGCGGTATAAAGTGGAGTCTTTCCGTGTGAATAAATACTTTTAGCTTCATACGAGACTCCTTTTTTTATTAAGCTTTGGACAGATTCTATATCTCCGTTTGCAATAGCTTTGTGTAATGAAAACTTAGGCCATTCTTGGTACGCAAAGAGTGCAGATGAAAAAACAAATAAAACGACGAATGAACTTAAAACTAATCGAGGAGTTCCTACTAAGAGATCTTGGTACCATTCATTCTTTGCAAAAAGAGGTTTCCCTTCAGATTTTAGATTTTGGCGTCTATAAAGTTCACTAACTCTAAAATCACTGGTTGGATGTGCACTTCCAGCACATGCTAAACTAGATAATTCTTTTTTGTTGTACTTAATATTATTCATGACCGAAAGTTTTTTTAGAGCATTTTCAAAATCTTCAATGTTCGAT
>CALMPX010000241.1 GCA_937871355.1 uncultured Bdellovibrio sp. | reverse complement strand
ATTTTCAAACGAGGCAATGCCAATCAATTTTTAACTCAATATAAACTTCCGAAATTATGTATATCTTATTCAGGAGTTCGTGGCGTAACCAAAGATTGTGTCGATAAAGTGAAAGCGCTATTACAATCCGATCCTGAAAAATATCGAATGGTCGATGAGAAAATGAGTTTATCTGTTCAGCTTCTTAAAAAATTGATCAGTGAACCATCTGAAGACTCTTTATGGGTGGAGGCTTTAACTTTAGCGCAGTCTTGTTTTATTGACTGGGAGCTGGTCCCTTATGAAGCTCAAAAGCATATAAACAGTCTTAATCAAGCAGGGGCCTTAAGTTGTAAAATGACAGGCTCAGGAGGCGGAGGCTATATTTTAAGTCTTTGGCCCTCGTCGTTTGATTTAAATACTTTGGATAAAAATTTACGTACGCAATTAATTAAGATTGAAAGTAGATAGCATGAAAAAATTAGTTATTATTCCGACATATAATGAAATAGAAAACGTACAGGCCCTTATTCCAGAACTGATGAAATTGAAATCTCAATTTGACGTTCTTTTTGTCGATGATTCGTCACCAGATGGGACCGGAAATTATATTTTAGAAATTTCAAAAAAGAATTCTCGTATTAATTTATTATCGCGTACAAAAAAAGAAGGTTTAGGCAAAGCCTACATCGCCGGTTTTAATTGGGGTTTAGATCATGGTTATGAAACTTTAACTGAAATGGACGCAGATTTTTCTCATCGACCGGTTGATTTAGATTCGATGTTACAAATGATCGATCAGCACGACGTGGTCATTGGATCAAGATATGTTCCGGGAGGCCAAACCGTTAACTGGGGTATAATACGCAAATTAATTTCACGTGGCGGAAGTTTGTATTCTAAAATTATCCTAGGATATCCGACTAATGATTGGACCGGTGGATTTAATTCGTGGAAAGCTCAAGTTCTTAAAGATATCAATCTGAGCACGATTCAATCTAATGGCTATAGTTTCCAAATTGAATTAAAATACAAAGCGCAAAAAAAAGGATACAAAATTAAAGAGTATCCGATTGTTTTTGAAGATCGTCGCGTCGGACAAAGTAAAATGTCGCTTAAAATCGTTCTTGAAGCCTTCTATAAAGTTTGGATGATTCGTTAGTGATTTCTTTTAATAAAACGATTCAAAGTTTTTCTCACGCTTTTCGTGGCTTAAAAGTATCTTTAACAGAAGAGCAAAACTTACGAATTGAACTCTTGTTAGGTTTTATTTCTGTTTTGATGGGAATCTATTTTCACTTATCATTCA
>CALMPX010000240.1 GCA_937871355.1 uncultured Bdellovibrio sp. | reverse complement strand
CGCCTCATAAACTTTTTTTTTTTTTTTTTGTTCGATATGAGCCGTAGGAGGTTTAACTTTAACGATGTTGGCACCAAGCTGTGAAGCAATGTGAGCCGAGTAAGCGATCACATCTATTCCGGTTTCACCTTCTTTAGAAATTTGTTCACCACGAGCGTAAGACCAAATCACCACGGCTAATCCAGCTTTTTTGGCTTCACGTGAAGCTTCCGCGATCTCTTCGTACATTTCTTTTCTGTGTGAAGATCCTGGGTAAATAGTAAAACCAATTCCCGCACAACCTAAGCGTAAAGCATCATCCACCGATGAAGTTAATGCTGAAATAGGAGATTTGGAGTTATACAAAACATCTGAATTATTAATTTTTAAGATCAAAGGAATTTCGCCTGCGTAATCACGCGCACAAACTTCTAAAGCACCCAACGGAGCCGCATAGGCATTACAACCTGATTCAATGGCTAATTCCATGTGATATGCGGGATCAAATCCATCTGGATTCTTACCGAACGTGCGTGCAGGTCCATGCTCGAAACCTTGATCTACGGGTAATATAACTAATTTACCGGTTCCCGCTAATTTACCATGGTTCAACATGCGAGCCATATTTGTAAGAACTCCGATGTTTTCAGCTCCGTACCAACTTAAAATTTCACGCACTCTTGGTGTCATAGATTCTCCCTATAATGAAGCCTCAACCCTACATAATAAATTGAAATGTGGCAATACTGCTGGTAGTTTATGACCCATGAATGTAACTTTTGAAACCACTCCAAATCCTGCCACGATGAAGTTTAATTTCGCAAATAAGATTACCGATATCGCTTCTGACTTTCCTAATGTCGAAGCCACGGAAAAATCACCTTTGGCTGCTAAAATCTTTGGCTTTCCTTGGGTTTCTGCGGTGTATATCGGCGAAAATTTCGTAACGATTACGAAACAAGATTGGGTGGACTGGAAAGTGTTAGCTCAGCCCCTATCTGGCTTATTGGCGGAACATGTCACAAGTGGTCAGCCGGTGATGATCGAACTTCAAAAGGCCAATGATGAAGGTACTAACGATTCTGAAATCGTAAAAAAAATGAAGCGCGTTTTACAAAATGAAATCAAACCGGTCGTTGCCTTAGACGGCGGAGACATCGCTTTTGTTAAGTATGAAAATACCAAGCTTTACATTAAAATGCTCGGCTCCTGCGTCGGCTGCCCGTCTTCTGAAGCCACTCTGAAACAGGGCATTGAAGTACGCATCAAAGAAGTTTTCCCCGAAGTCACCGAAGTCGTTTCCGTTTAGGCGTTTAGGTAGGCCGTTACTTTTTGGAAAGCGACGAGTCAATATTAAGTCTATGTCCGTTTTTACGACGAGGGATTTTAAATTCTTTACGGCGTAAAGCCAGACGAATGGAGCCTTCTGCCTCGTTTAAAAAAGGTTCATTTAACCAGTCATGATCTAGCACTATAGACTTTGTTTTATCGTTAAAAAAATCGACCATTCTCCATCGAAATTCTTTATGGTGCAAGTTCAGCGATGAAAATCTGTAATCAGTCACTGTTTTGCAAATTCCAGCTCGTATTGGATTGCGAAATATATATTTAATAACATTCCAGTAATAACTTTCTTCATAAATCAAAGACCATTTATATGGTCCACCAAAAAAATGATTGATTCGAATGGATTCACGATTTGCTTTTTTAGCAACATCACGCTGAATATGCTCCATGACCTTATCTATATTTTGCCC
>CALMPX010000239.1 GCA_937871355.1 uncultured Bdellovibrio sp. | reverse complement strand
AGAGCTTGTGGTTGTTGAAGGGACTTTATCGAAAAGATCATCTAAAGAATTGGATTTCCAACATAGTGCATCAAATTCATCGTTACTTTTTTAAAGAACTTTGAACTCTTGATATTTAGTCCAGCCAATACCCCAGCAGGTCATCGAAAGACTGACTAAAATAAGGATAACAATCTTAACCGCCAGACTTGCGTCTAATATAGAATTTAAAGTTCCCGTGCTCAGGCCGACGTTCGTCGAGGTTTGTGCAAAGGAGAAATTCGCTAAAGTCAGGTTGCTTGCTATAATAAAACCAAGAGTAGATATTAATTTTTTCATAGAAAAAGTTTAAGTTGAAAAGTAAGGGCAATCAACATGAATCGATATAATGTTCTTTTGATTTTTTCCACACTGTTTTTGATTCAGTGTGTTCAAAAAAAAGATATTATTCAGGACGTAAATAATGTTTCAAACGAAGTGCCAAGCACAGGACGCGCTATTGCCTCGGTGCCGGTCGAATTTCCGGTTTGTCATAATAAAAAAACAAATTACCTGGAACCTCAGTTACAAAAATTGTCATTTGAATATCTTAAAAAAGATGAAAACCGTTGGACCAGCACGATTCCAATAGCTTGTATTCAATTCGCGCAAAAAAATTTCCATGGATCTTTTGCCTACTGTAATCATGAAAATGATAAACCCGTTATCGGCGCGCCTAAGCCTTGTTTATCTGAAAGTTATACGCGTCTTGTTTACAATGCTTATCTTGATGTCGCCAATTGTTTTAATGTGGATCCAAAAAGTTCATTTTTGCAAATTATGATTGAAAGCGGATTTCATATTAACGCCATTAATAAAACAGGATTCGATGCTGGCATCACGCAGTTTACTAAAAATGGAATTCTTCGTGTCATGGATCGCAATATCGCTGCAAAGACCAGTCAAATTTTATTAGAAAGCTCTAACCCCGCGTGCGAACGAATTTCCAGTGTGTTTCGTGAAATTCAAAGCGACGCCTTTAAAATTGAACGTCGTTGCTCCATGATCGTGCTTCCACAAAATCCTTACCGCGCTTTAGTGTTTCACTATTTACATACGATGCGTGATCAAAATGATTTAAAACGTTTGCTTGCGGATCGCCCGGAAATCAACTCGGTGCTCAGTGATCGAATTCTGATTCAACTGGTTTATATGGCCTACAATCGGGGAATTACAGGTACGTTAAGACTTCTCGATGGTTATGTGACCAGTCGTAAAAAAGTGAATGTTGCAATCACTGCGGAAGATTTAGATCTTTGGAAAAATTTAGCCCGCGCTCGTCAAATTTTAAAAAACGAACCAGAAAAAAGGGCCATTTTAAAATCAGCTAAGATTAAAAATCTTAGCTTTGCGGAATACGCCATGATCTATGAACAAAATTATTTAGGCGCTATGGCTGAGGCCAGCGAACTGGTTAAATCTAAATTAGGAAATCAGTGTTTTTAATATTGGTCGCATGACGAATAAGCAAAACTTCCGCTCAAAGTTCCATTTATGCACATTCGTGTTTCTTTGTTACTATTAAGATTGCAACTGATCGTCGTAATTCTATGCTCGTATTTGTAAGCAACAGTGGTCGATCCGTGTGGAATCGTGACGCCATTAAAAAGACAAGACGCCGGACCAGCTACTGTACAGCTCGCATAGGCATAAGTCCCACTGAGTGTTCCGTTATTACATCCTCTGGACTGTTGCACGCAAGATGTGCCATAGGGAACAGTCGAAGTGCGAAATGCAGTAACGATAACCCCATTCGGAATATTAAAGCCATTAAAAAGACATGAAGCTGGCCCTGAGGGAGTACAGCTTGCGTAATTATAAGAACCAGAAAGCGCGCCGTTATTGCATATTCTTTGTTGTTGCACACAGGGCTGTCCGTAGAGAGATGTTGATCTTTCGAAAGCCGTCACAGCGGCCCCATGGGCTACTGTTGCACCGTTAAAAAGGCAACTGGTTGGCCCTGATACGGAACACGAAGTATATTGATAAGATCCCGTGAAATAGCCTTTTGTACAGACTCGATTTTCATACTGACAAGTTGATCCCGACGGAACAGAAGAGGAAAGATAAAATATTTTTGAATCATTTTCACGAACTGTTTCTGATCCCACGGTGCAATCCATGGGAACATTCGAATTAGCTTCGCTCAGAGATGAGGAATCAATGCTATCTTGGGCAGTGAAATTTTTATTCGAGCAATTTTGAAAGAGAGTAATAAGTCCTGTAAAAAATAAAAATAGAGAAACGACGATTTTATAACGATAGTTCGATTTCATCATACCTCCCCAGGTATGCATATCTATTCGGATGAATTCATACAAACTTTAGTCGATTTTCGTCGAATTCGAATTTTATGTCTTAAGATGTCTCAAACTGAGATGATTTTTTTACCTAACAATGACGCCGAAAGGTTTTAAGGCCATGGCGTCATTCATTTCTCCGTCAGCTAATGGACCGATGATAAATTTTTTGTGACGTCTTTTTAATTCATTGATTAAAACTTCGGTAAAAAATGGTTGCTTGTAATACGTCAGCGGGTGAATAACTACATCCGCGCGGAAGGTGGAAGCTTCAATCAGGTACATGCTTTCTAAAGCTTTAATTTTTAAAATTTCGGATTCTGATGTTCCGTAAATGTAAGTGGCTTGTTGTGATTTTAAATCTTTCGAAGGTGGATCAAAAGCGCTGATAAAAAGAAAATTATTTCCGGCCTCAAGTCCGATCGATTTCATCGTATCGACAAAAACAGTTGTTCCCTGAAGGGGATTATCCTGCATATTGAAAATAATTTTTTTGTCTTTTAATTGCTCTTTATAATTTTCAACCAGAACCGCCGCATTCGGTGTGCCATCAATGATGTCTGTAAATAGTCGACTGTGTAATTTAGCTGTCACTTTTTTATCGAACTGTTTTTGAGCTTCGTAATCTTTGTCGACAATGATCAATTTCAAATCTGAAGTAATAGCGATATTCAGGTAGATGTTTTTCTCTGTTTTTAATCCCTCAGAAAGATTCTGAGGCGTGAGAATTTTAAAAACCAAAGGATCAGGTGATGTTTGTGGTGCGCCTGCAGCTGATGATGTAAAAAAGGGATGATTGTATTCCCCGTAAGGCTGTGATTTGCCCCAGATTTTGACCATGATGAAAAAGGCGAAGCTCACGGTCAAAGCAATTAGAGTGGCGATAAGTAATCTCATAGCTCTATATTCCAGATTTTTTCCTATAAGTCTATAAGCGGGTGGTGTGCGATCTTGGCGTAATATTTT
>CALMPX010000238.1 GCA_937871355.1 uncultured Bdellovibrio sp. | reverse complement strand
AAGACCAGGGCTGGTTGACCGCTACGCCCAGCGCGACCACTGCGCTGCGCGTAGTTGCTCGGGTCCGGCGGCACGTTCCGCATGTGAACGGCGGTGAGATCCGAGATATCGATACCAAGCTCCATCAGTTTCTCCGCTAAATCAGGTCGATCGCGTAGATTAAAAACACCTTCGACGGTGGCCTGCGTGCATCCGGTGCGAATGGTATCCGAAGAGGCTTTTTCGCCCATCAACAAGGCTAAACTTTTAAGAAGAACCGATTTTCCTGATCCGGTTTCACCTGATAAAATATTCAGACCATTTTGAAACTCGATATGAAGAGAATCAATGATAGCGAATTGTGATACTTTAAGTTCCTGTAGCATAGCGATCTCCAAATTTTAATTTTTCTTTTAAAAGACTAAAGAAGTTATGGTTTGGTTTACGAATCATCAGATGATTTTTTTCACAACGAGTGATCGTGACTTCATCTTCCGGTGAAAGTTCGATCACTTTTTGTCCGTCAATAATCAAATGAGCGGTGCTGGTTTGTTTTTCTAATTTTAACGTTAAGGCCTGGTGATCGGGGAAAATAAGTGGCCGGCTTGAAAGAGAATGAGGCGCCACCGCCGTCACGACGATCGCTTTGACTTCCGGATGCAGGATAGGACCACCAGCCGCTAAATTATAGGCTGTCGAACCGGTCGGAGTGGAAATAATTAAACCATCGGCTTTGATATCGTTAACGTAATTTTTATTGTAGTAAACAGACGTGCTGATCAATTGTGAAAACGATCCACGCTCAATCACGATATCATTGAGAGCATCAAAAGATACTTTTTTTCCTGATTTTAATTTCACCGAAGTATGAAGACGACTACGCGATTCCAGCACCATATCATTTTTCAAAGTTTGATTTATCACTTCAAAAATTTCGCTCACCGGGTGAGAAGTTAAAAAGCCCAACGACCCCATGTTGAATCCTAAAATCGGAACAGGGTGGCCCCGCAAAAGACGAACGGCACGTAAATACGTTCCGTCTCCACCTAATACAATAATCAGCGACATGTCTTTCAGTTCATTACTACTAACAACTGTTTTCGTCCCGGCAATCGTTTTTTGTTCAGGAGCTGTGTACATATCGTACTTTTTAGCTTTTAATTTCTCGGAAACCTTTTTAGCCATCTTAACGGCATCACGAGAATGAATACGGTAAACAATGGCAATTTTCTTATTTGTTTTTAATGATAATTTTTTTTCTTTCATAAGCATTAGATGAGTCCATCACGACGGAGTAAAGAATTAGCATCCGGTTCGCGTCCACGGAATTCGACATATAATTTCATCGGGTGATCAGTACCACCACGGCTTAAAATTGAATTCTTAAACTGAGCTGCCACTTTGGAGTTAAAC
>CALMPX010000237.1 GCA_937871355.1 uncultured Bdellovibrio sp. | reverse complement strand
TGGCACTTTTAAAAACATGTAAGGAGATTAGTAATGAATAAGACAATTCTATTTTCAGCAGCAGTCGCGGGTTTAATTGCCTCATCTGCCGTGCACGCTCAGCAAAGTCCAAGTGCAACCAATTCTACAACTGTCGCCGAAGGCGAATGCCACGGAGTAAATGCGTGTAAGGGCAAGGGCGAGTGCGGTGGCAAGGGTCATTCGTGCGCAGGAAAAAATTCGTGCAAAGGTAAAGGCTGGACCAAGCTATCTAAAAAAGAGTGCAAGAAACAGGGCGGTAAGTTCGTTGCCCAAAAAATGTAATTTCAGTGGATAGGAAGAGCATCGTATGGATCAAAAAAAATCAATGATTGGCGTTGGCTTACGTCCAACCCACTATCCAGAGTTAGAATCAGGTCGCACGACTAAAGTTGATTGGTTTGAGGCCGTTTCTGAAAATTATATGAATTCTGAAGGGCGTCCACTTAAAATGCTTCTTCAGATTCGCAAGTCGTATCCCATTGCTCTTCATGGGGTAGGTCTTTCCATTGCGTCACACGATGACGTTTCGCAAATCTATTTAAAAAAGCTTAAATCACTTATTGAACGAGTTGAGCCGATGATTGTTTCAGATCACTTTTGCTGGTCGAGCATCGGCGGCCACTACTCTCACGACCTACTTCCGTTTCCATTTAATCAAGAAACTCTAAATACAATTTGCCGGAATGTTGAACGGACTCAGGAATTTTTAGGAAGACAAATTTGCCTTGAAAATATCTCGTACTATTTAAAATCTAAACTGGACGAAATGTCGGAGCCGGAGCTTATCAATGAAGTCTGTCGAAAAACTGGTTGTGGACTACTTTTAGATTTAAACAACATCGACGTGAATGCGCAAAATCACGGATTTGAAGCTATCGATTTTATCAAAAAAATCGATCTGCAAAATATTAAACAAATTCACTTAGCCGGCCCCTCGCAAGAAGATGGATTTATGTTTGATACGCATTCCACCCCGGTTCCGGATTCAGTTTGGAATCTTTATCGGATAATTATAGAGTTAAAAGCTAACATTCCAACATTAATAGAATGGGACGAGAACATTCCCTCATTTGGGGTTTTGGAAGCTGAAGCCGAAAAAGCGCGTCAGTGCTCCAACCAACCGGAGGCCAGGCTGTGAAATCAAAGGCGTTAGAAAGTTGGCAAGTCCATTTTTTTAGCTACATCCTAGGGCTTGAACAAAGCTTTTTAAATGAGATAACTCCGATAGCCAAGCTCTCGGCTCGAGAGTCCGTCGATATTTATAAACGAGGCTACAAGGCCCGCTTGATTGAGGGTATGGGCGAAACATTTGAGGCTGTTTGGTGGGTGTTAGGTGACGAAGAATATATAAAGCTAGCTGGTGAGTTCGTGGGGAACATTCCGTCGCGCAGTTTTGACTTATCTGAGTATGGCCAAGAGTTTTCAAAGTTCTTAAAAACATCGCCGATTACTGGAGAGATTCCATTTATATCTGAGCTGGCGCGATTTGAATGGATTTTCAAAGAGCTTTTTCACTCAGCCAATATTTCAAAAGTTGATAACTTCCTAAGTCTGCTTGGTCAGAATCCAGACATGAAGCTTAGATTATTGCCTTCTGTCATCCTTTGGCGGTCTGACTTTTCTATATATGAAATTTGGAAACGTAGAAGTGGCGAAGTTTCTGAGTTGAATGAATTAGAAATCGAAATGATGGACCACATCTTGTGCCGAAAAATAGAGGATAAGGTTCATATGACTCACCTTGAAGAATCTGAATTGCGCTTGTTAGAGCAATTTGAAAATCCGCGCTCAATTGATGAAGCCGTAACAAAGTACCAAAGCCTGTATGGCGAGCTGTCTCCGGATGCGATCCAGAGCTTGTTTTCGCGCATAGGATCTCTTGGAGTTCTTGGTTTTTGATAAGATTTTTTTAGCTTTTTCTGTAAGTTTCAAGTCTCAATTTTCACTTATATCTCAAAAGAGGAAAAGGAGATCTTATGTCAAAACTTTTAACGCCACTCAATCAATCACAGGCCCCTGATGAGGCAAAACCTTATCTGGG
>CALMPX010000236.1 GCA_937871355.1 uncultured Bdellovibrio sp. | reverse complement strand
AGATGAGAGCTGATTAAATTCTCTGACACGGTCGATATGGTTTGATTGGGCATAACATCAAATAAAACTTCGGTTGTATCATGACTAACGCCTGAATTTAAAAATTGATTTCCAAAAAAAGCCACCGTGATAACGGCGGCTATGACAAAGGCTGTAATTCCCCCCAGAAATGCTTTAATCTGCTTATTCAAAAGTGACTCCCGGTAATAATTTAGTTTTATCTAACGGAGTCGGATCCTCAAGACTGGCTAAAGGAACTGTGCAATATTGAACTGCGAAGTGAGCTGATGGACGATCATTTCCAGATTTACCCATTCCGCCGAATGGTAATTTAGAGCTGGCTCCGTTTGTGGTGCGATTTAAGTTTAATAATCCGACGCGCGCTTTAAGAACAGCTTCGTTATATAAATCCATATTTTTAGTGAATAAAGACATACATAATCCGTAGCCGGTTGAATTGACTATATCGAGTGTATTGTTAAAATCACTCGAGCGATAAATCGCCACGTTCGGTCCAAAAATTTCTGTTTTTTGATAAATTGATTTGGGATCAAATGATTTAACTAAATGTATACTTGGCGTCACGTAGTGACCTTTGACCTCTAAATCTAAAGATTTACCCCGCATAACACTTTCACAATTTTCACGATTGGCCATTTCCTGGAAACGCACATATTTTTCCACAGCCCCGGCGTTGATTAAAGATCCCATGAAAGGATTTTTTGACCAGTGGCCAATTGTTAATTTTTTAGCTGTTTCGTAAAAACGATCGGTAAATTGATCGGCTATTTTATCATGAAGAATCACTCGCGAAGTTCCTGAACATCTTTGACCCGTTGACATGTAAGCACCAACGATCGTCTCGTAAATGGCTTTATCAATATCAGCATCATCCCAAACGACAGTGGCATTTTTTCCACCCATTTCTAAAGCTAAAATTTTCCAATAGTGAGTTAAAGTTTCTTGTTTGATTTTTAAACCGACTTCATAGGATCCCGTGAATAAAATACCGTCGATGGATTCATGAGCGACTAAACGTTTTCCCGTCTCACCTTCCCCATGAACTAAATTAAATACGCCCGGAGGGAATTCCGCTTTTTCAATCATTTGAGCATACAGTTGACCAACAAAAGGCGTTTGCTCAGAAGGTTTAAAGATCACGGTGTTACCCGTGACGAGCGCCGGGATGATATGGCCATTGGGTAAATGCGCTGGAAAATTAAAAGGCCCAATGACCGCCATGACTCCACGAGATTTATATCTTAAAACTCCGTCAACGT
>CALMPX010000235.1 GCA_937871355.1 uncultured Bdellovibrio sp. | reverse complement strand
AGTTTTCTTTTGAACTCTCGTTGCCACCAAAATCTATATCTAATAAACCCAAATCACTTTCTTCGTCGTCGAGGTCGTGAACCGAATGAGAAACGGTTGAAGACTCGCTGAGCTCAAGACCTTCTTCGCTATTTTCTGCATAGGCGGCTCGCTCATCTTCAGTGAGATTTAACTCTGCTAAAAGTGCTGCGATGGGATCTTCAGATTGATTTTTTTTGTTTGAGTCACTCATATCTTGTAAGTATCGGTATTTTGTTTAATTTACTTGAAAAAATGATTCATAACTAGACGTAGGGCTGACGTCTCATACGTCTAGTCTTTTGACAGTTTTCGCTTAAATCTAAATTGAAATTTGCTTTAACAACGAACTATGAAGCTGATCGTATTCAGCGATAGTTAAGTCCTTAAGAGCATTTAAACTAAAGTCCTGAATAGTCTTCGACGACATCACTGTGCCGGCGACAACCGCTTGTTTAAGGTCATTCCAAGCCGGAGCCGTCGAAACATGCTTAACCAAGTAACCAAAGAATCCACCCGCAAAACTGTCACCAGCTCCGGTGGGATCAACTACATTTTCAACGGGTAAAGCCGGGCAATTAAAAAATCCGTTTTCCTTGCTGTACAATGTACTTCCGTATTCGCCGCGCTTAACCACAACATACTTCGGACCTAGTTCAACCATTTTTTTAATCGCTTTAATCGTATTGGTTTCTTGAGTGAGCATTTTAGCTTCAGTTTCATTCATAAAAACGATATCAACTTTTTTAATGACTTGAAGTAAATCACTTTGTTTCGAGTTAATCCAAAAATTCATCGTGTCCATACCGACAAATTTGGGTTCTTTAATTTGCGATAAAACTTTTAATTGTAATGTCGGCTCAATATTGGCCAAAAACACATGCGAACTGGTTTTATACGAATCGGGAATTTCAGGATTAAACGTGGCAAACACATTCAATTCTGTTTTTAAAGTCACGGCTTCATTTAAATTGGCTTCGTAAGTTCCCTCCCAATGGAAGGTTTCACCATCAACGACTTGCATTCCGGATAAATCGACGCCACGTTTTGATAAAATTTCTTTATCGGAATTTGAGTAATCTGTTCCGACGACTCCAACGACTCGTACTTGAGCAAAAATACTAGCTGCAACTGAGAAATAATTAGCCGAGCCACCGAGCGATCTTTTTGCTACTCCTGATGGAGTTTTTACGGAATCATAAGCTAGGCTGCCGATGACTAAAACTTCTTGCATTTGTGCCTCCAATTTTTGAATTTGAAATGTCCATCGTTTCGGGATGTTCAATTTTAGTCGCGAGTTGACCACAAGCCGCAAAAATATCGCGCCCCATGGTGCGTCGTAACAACGTTTGTGCACCTAATCTCATGGTTTCCGTGTGAAAAGCCTGAACGGTTTCATCACTTGGACGCTCGTAGCCCGAACCTGGATGTTCGTTAAATGGAATAAGATTAATTTTGCACGGAATATCTTTTAAAAGTTTAACCAATTTTTGTGCGTGCTCGATTTGATCCGTAATACCTTTAAGTAAAACATATTCCATCGTGATTTTTTCACCGGTCGCGCGGTAGTAACGCTTACACTCTTCTAAGAGATCTTTAAGTGGGTATTTTTTGTTGATCGGCATAACTTCCGAACGAACTTCGTCACTGTATCCATTAAGACTGACCGCTAAGCGAACCTTCGCGTTTGCGACTTTATACATTTCAGGAATGATCCCTGAAGTCGATACGGTGATTTTCTTTAATGATAAGTTGATACCCCATTGAGAATGAATCACGTCGATGGATTTGAAAACATTGTCTGAATTATCCAGTGGTTCACCCATGCCCATGAACACGATATTTGAAATACGACGTCCAAGACCTTCGCGTTTTAATGAATCGTGAACTTGCATGAATTGACCAACGATTTCATCAGCCGTCAATCTTCGTTTTAATTTTTGTTTACCGGTGAAACAAAACTTACAAGCCATGTTGCAGCCGATTTCAGAAGAGATACACAAAGTCAGCCGATCATCTGACGGAATGACGACCGCTTCCACCGTGTTACCATCTTTAACATCAAAAAGGAATTTTTGAGTGCCATCGACGCTGACCAAATGCTTGATCACCGGAGGCATTTCAAATTTGAGAATTTGTTTTAATTCAGAACGAAAATCTTTTGATAGATTCGACATTTCGTCGACATTATTAACGCGAGATTCATAAACCCATTTATAGATTTGTTGCGCGCGGAATTTTTCTTTACCGAATTTTTTGAGATAGTCTTGAAGACCTTCAAGGGTGAACGAATAAAAATTAGCGGGTTCGAATTCTTGAGATTTAGAATTCTCTTTCTCCATCGGCATCATGGCCAACTCCTTTTGTGGTTATTACACCTATTTGTGATTTCTGAGATAGATTTGACTTAATTTGACTCAAATGACAACTGATTTTTTAAATTTTTTTGAAATTTAAAGCGGCGCTCTTATTCATTAAAATAGGGACTTAACCCTTGTAAAACTTACTTTGGCTACTCCGCTAAGCTTAAGCTCGGGTCAATGACCCAGATCACTTTGAAAATCGCGGCAAAAGACTTTTCGTTGTAATCCGTACCAAAGGTACCTAGGCCGGCCATATACTTAAAATCACCCTCTTTAAGGCGAGCCACAACATACTGCCCTTCAGATTTTGTTTTGATATCGGTTGATTGATCAGTCACTTGATTAAACATTTCAAGCACACCCACATCCAAAGTATCCGAAGCTTTGTATCCCAAAAACGCAGTCATTTTTTCCTGCTGACCATTTTCATGGGGGATTAAAAGTAACGTACCAAAATCCACCGAAGGCCATAAATCATCATGAGAAATGGTGTAGTGTTCGATCTGGTAAGAAAGACTGGATATGAACTTCCCCGCCCCTAAATTAAGATTCGTGCGGAAATAATTACGATGAAGTTCACTTTGACAGCTGACTTGATCACAATTGTATTCTTCATTTTTTTTAATTGATCGATAAGAATAACTTGATCCCGCCGTGAAACCTAAAATTGAAATGGGATAAACCTGTAATTCAGCCATCCCTGTATTCACTAAGAACGACGTATCATAACCTATCTTAGGTCTAATGTAGCCGTATTTCCAAAATGTCGTTTGAGAATCATCCCAAACTTTATAATTGTAAGCTAAACCAGCTGTTAGGGCTAATCCAGAAGGACGATTACTGACAACACCCGAAATTTGTCTTTCAAAAAAAGCTTCGGCACTTAAGCTTGAGATGAATACAAGCGCGGTTAAAAGTAAATTCATGTGGCTTTGATCTCCTGAACAAGTTCATTGGCGTGACAAGGAACGCAACCCACTTTAGCCACGACAATACCGGCGGCGTAATTGGCCAAAACACAGGCCTCTGCTAATTTTAATCCGGATACTACACCCAAAGCTAAAGCTGCGATCACCGTGTCTCCGGCTCCGGTCACATCAAAAACTTTTTTAGCGAAAGTGGGAACTTGAACCGGTTCAGCGTCACTGGAGAAAATCGCCATACCGTCTTTACCTTGAGTCAAAACCACATCACGAGCACCGGTCATTTTTTGCAAAGCCCGACCGACTTTCCATACGCGTTCAGAGGTATCTTCGATATCTTCTTCTTGAATTTTGGTTAAGGCCAAAGCTTCGTTGTAATTGGGCTTGATGAGGTCAACGCCTTTATAAAATTCGGCAAATTTAGTTTGGTGAGGATCCACCATTAAATATTTTCCTGCAGCTTTGGCCATGGTAACAATTTTTTCGACTAAAGAAATAGAGAAAATTCCTTTGGCGTAGTCTTCTAAAACAACGGCGTCTACAGTTGGTAAAATAATTTTGACTTGATCTAAAATCTTTTGTTCGATTTCAGGTTTTAAATTTCTTTTAACTTCGTAATCAACACGGACCAAATGATGATGTCCTGTCATCACCCGAGTCTTACGAGTCGTGGGGCGAGATGAATCTGTGATAAGGTATTCGGCGCTGACTTTTGATTGCTGAAGTAAATTTCTTAAAATTGCAGCCCCATCATCATCACCAACAACTGAAACCATTTTAACTTGACCACCAAGACTTACTACATTTTGTGCGACATTGGCGGCCAGTCCCAAACGCTTATCTTCTTCGTTAACCTCTAAGACCGGCACAGGTGCTTCGGGGCTGATGCGCTTCACGCTACCCATAACATATTCATCGACACCGACATCACCAATCAAAAGAATGTTCAATTTTGAAAATGTAGAAATTTTTTCAAGAATACGGGCTTTGACCGTTGTATCTATTGTAAATTTTTGAATCACGTTTGACATTAATCCCGCCTCTTCAGATACTTTGAGCATAATGAAATTTAGTCCAAAATCCTCTAAATCAATTGCTCCTAGCAAATCACGAAATTTCCAAAATCACAATCTGATTTACATCAAGGACTACGTTTCTCCCTCTGAAAAGCAACAAATTTTCGATTATTTAAAAAGCCTTCACCCGATTTGGGAAAACCGCTTCTCGGTCAGCAATCCACCTCCCGAGGGCGAACCCAATCGTCAGCTTTTACGACCTGTGTACTGGTTGGGTAATTGGCAGTTTGCGTGCTTGGATTACTATCATCCCCCTAAAGGGATGTATAATCGCTGCGTCGATGCTGAAAACTATCCCGCCGTTTTAGAAAAAATTCTTAAAAAAGTTGAAGCACTGATCAAAGCAAAATTTGATGAACGCGATATTCCTAACGGTTGGAATTTGAATACCTGTTTAATTAATTACTACG
>CALMPX010000234.1 GCA_937871355.1 uncultured Bdellovibrio sp. | reverse complement strand
TTTTCATAAGCAGTTCCTTGTGTTTTATGTATCGGATCACGCGCCTTACTAATTGAGGCAATACTATGTATAGAGGCTCTTTTTTTGTCTCAATTTGAGAAGTGATTGTCGTCTAGATTCGTTGTCGTTTTAGAAACTTGGTATGACCTTAGCAATTACCTCAATCAACGAGGTACAAATATGAAAACACAAAATTGTTTCATTATGAGATTTATGGCTGCATTTTTATTCGCTAACGTTGCCTTAGCAGCGGGAGGAGTCGTACGCATCCCATTAAATACATTCACGAAACCTCCAAGTGATTTGCGCCTTAATGGCAAAGACCTCAGTTTTGCGGAAGTGTCTCAAATGTATCAACAAGACCCTCAAGGATTGTCGAAAGTTAATCCAGTTGAAAACAAATATTGGCAAAACAAAAAGTACTCTGCGGCAGATAAAGCTCTTCACGATAAAATGCCTAAATCAGAAACCGGCGTCGCGTTTGACAATTATATAGGTGCTAATCGTGAGTTGGGTATTTATTCAGTCGTTATTCGCACTGATGCTAATGAAAAATATGTTCTAACATTAGGTCAACAAGTGAATTCAAGTTTGTTGAAATCAGCTTTGTTGAGAAAAATGGGATATTATCAAGAATCACCAAAGTATTATTCTAAAATTAAAGTTAACTTTTCAAGTAAAGAAGCTAAAGAAACTTTCATTAATACGGCATTTTGTGAAAATGGTCCGAGCGAAGTCTCTGTCGATTGTTTGTCGATCAGTCCCTTTTTAACGAACTCTAATAAAAAGGAATATCTTTCTCATGCTGGCGAAACAAGTCTTTATGTTCATGGTATCTATTTAGAAAAAATGAATTCAGAAGTTCCTAGTTTGTTTGACGGTTTAACACCGGCTAGTGCAGGGTCATTACCATACTTTTCAACATCTCGTGCCTTCCGAGGATTACTTGTTCCTTTCGTGGTCGGTGACTTAGGTGAGAGTTTAAATCGTGTTTCGACTCATGCCGTTGAGGTTCGTGATGGTTGGGCGAATATTAATTATGGTTTCGATCAGTATTTTGAAGAAACAGGTGCCAGTGATGTTCAGTGGGCTGCACGCATTCTGGCCGGTTTAACAAATAAGGATTGGGATGATATCATTGAAGCCAGTCAATACCCAGTAGGAACTCGTCAATTAGTAAAAGCCGTTGTCATGTCACGAGCTAAAAACTTTGTCGATGTTTTCTTCACTAAAAATGAACGTACAATTTTTACCGCAAATATTCCCGCATTCAAATATGACTCAGATGATGGATATGTTAAAAAAGGAAAAGTCGTTGTTGAAACTATTCCTGGCTTTCCACAACGTTTTTCAAATGGTGATCGTCAATCTCCGTTTGAATCAGGTGACTTTGCTCGTTACATGAAAATTAAAGGTATGACTGCAGCCCTTGGCGCGGGAATAACCGAGTTAGAAAAATTAATTCATGCTAAACATGATACTCAATTGGCCCAAAAAGTTCGTGGTGTTGAAGTTGGACCCAAAGGTGTGCGTCCTATCGGTTCTGTGACAAGCCTGAGTTATGGTTTTGGAACGAATGCATCAAGAACACTGACGACGGGAACTTTCTATGGAAGTACAGCGCCTATTCAATTAGTTGATAACGTTTCGATTTCAGCGAGTTTAGGTCTCATGCATATGATTAATGAAATCGGCGGATACGGAATTTCCCTAGGAGGAAACGTTGCTTACACGCGCGATTTTACTCATGTTCGCCCCTTAACTTCAATTAAAGAATCGAATGCCGTTCCTTGGGAAGACCTCAATGTTAAATCTAAATTAAATGAATTAACACGTCTTTTAGCTGACGGTAAATTTACTGAAAAAACTGAAAACAAGCCCGCGACGGACGGTTTTGTTGATTTCATGGCGCAATTAAGAACGGGCGAAGTGTTTTTAATTACAGATTCGATCGGAGCAGCCGCTCAAGCCGGAGTTAACGTCGGATTAGATACTTTAATTGGATTCAACGCCGGTCCGATTAGTCCGACAATTGGAATCACGGCAGGTGGAGCTAAGGTTTTACTTCGTCAAATTCAAATCACAAAAACTGATGATGGATTACAGATTTTTATTCGTAATCAAAATACCAGAGCCTTCAGTTTAGCTTTGGATGTAAACTACTTTATCAATTTAATGAAAATTAAAGCTGAAACCGTCAAAACTGATTTACATACAGATGCTTTCTTATTGAATTACAACAGTGAGTTTGTCGCTAAGGGTGATAAAAGCGGTGAAGAGGGTGGATTAGATTTAAGTGCTGATGAAGAACTTAAAGCTAAGTACGAACAACAAAAAGAATTCGGAAAAAAAGCCGCCGCAGCTCTTCGAGGATTGATTCGTCAATCAAGTACGGATCAATTATTTGCGTACTTCCCTTATCAGAGATTTTCGATTGATCATATGTTAAATACAAAAACGATCAAAACAAAAATCTTGTGGTTCCGAGCGACTCAATTGCGTGAAGAACATTTATTAACGATTCTTAAGCCTGTGGTAAATACACCAGAAGGCTCAACTGTTGCAAATAAGCCGATTGAAATCGTATCTTACCGCAGAGGTGAATTAAAAGGTCGTGATTTTTTAAATTTTGGTTTAGAAATCGTCGACGGCGTGACCTCAAAATACTTAAAAGGTTATGCTCCTACTTTAGCTCAAGATTCACAAAATCCCACACAGGTGCCATTTGGTCAAGCCGAGTGGAGAATTGTAAAAACGGAATCTGAAATTTCAAAAGATCGCGAAGGGGCATTGCCAACAGTTTCAACCATTCAGCATGTTTGGGGTGGGTGGAGTATT
>CALMPX010000233.1 GCA_937871355.1 uncultured Bdellovibrio sp. | reverse complement strand
TTAAAATAAAAGTTACCAAGAAAGCCATCATTTTTTGAAATATTGAGTTTTCCATTATTGCTCCTTAATACCTAATACGTATTAAATGATTATTTTGTGACAGTTACAGACAAAGGGATTGTTTTTAATATGCCACCATCCATAAGCTGCACCCAAAGCCTGTAATCTCCAGCATCGTCAAATGTCGCATGGAGAAGACCCGTATTCGGCTTACTTCCAGCCATAGGGTGAACATGGTTCAAAGCATCGCCATCAGTCGGCGTTGCAATCACGTGCGCAAAAGCACCTAAGTAGTCAGTCAAAACTGGTTTTGTTCCATCGAGTCTTGAAACGGTAAAGTTAATCATCGCCATTTTACCTGCTTTAATTTTTGTGTTTGCCAGCTTAACCTGAGTTCCCTGATCAGAACCCGTTCTTATATCGCCCAAAGCTAAAATAGGATTTTCAGTTTGTCCATTTGCAATAGTCGCACGGGTCATAGATGAGAACTCTGTTTTATCAAGTAATTCACCCTGCGCCCATAAAAAGTATTGGCCATTTACAGAAAGATTAAGACAGACATTCCAAATCTTCCCGTCAAACTCCGGATGCACATGAGTAAAGGCCTTTAGCGCAGGATCGTAGGCAATGAAATGCAATTTTTTAGTATGACTTTCGTTCAAGTCAGCATCTGTTAGAACTTTTTTCGTATCATTATCGTAAAGTTGAAAAGCATAATTGAACTGTCCAGCTGTATATTGCGCCGTACTTTCTGGCTCGATAGAAACTCTTAGATCTTCGTTTCCATGAGCCTGCGCGAAAGTTGAAGTAAAAAATAACATGAGCGTAAGTAAAATTTGTTTCATATTAACCCCTTTATGACTTATTTATTGCATACCCCATACGGGTATGCAATAAATAACTTTGCATTGTAGTAGATTAGACTTTACATATCTAAGCTTTGTCATCTATATTAGTATCAACGAAATAAGGACATCGCATGAATCACTCGAAATCAAAAACTTCCTCACTTAAGCATATCACTCCAGCTCACGATCATTCCGTAGAGCTTAAACGCATAAATAGAATTAAAGGCCAAGTTGAAGGAATTGAGCGCATGATTTTAGAGAAAAGATACTGCCCAGAGATCGTTATTCAAATTAAAGCGATTCGCTCTGCCCTCAAAAGCTTAGAAGCCAACATTATCGAAGGTCATGTCCTTCACTGTGTAAAAGATGCCATTAAAAGTAAGGACTCCGCCGTAGTTCAAGAAAAATTGGATGAAATCATCTCTTTATTCAAAGGGCAAAGTTAATCTCAAAAGACACCCTCCCACCGTATAATGTCACTTAGAAATACCCCCCTGTAATAATTTTTTACACCGAAACCAATTCTATTTATCTCTAGAGCATTTAAGCTCGCATAGTGTTTGCAATTTTATCTTTATATAGAATTCAAACTAAATCCAAAAGAGGATAAATGTCTCATTTTAAAACATACCGCTCTATTCACACTTTTATAGGCTTTATCGTTCTTCTTGTTTCTTTGAACTTGAGCGCCCAAAGCACATCTTGTCCCGTTGGTTTTAAATGGGATGAACAGATGAAAATGTGTATGCCGATTGGTGGTGCCGTTAACTGCCCAGTTGATTTTCATTGGAGCATTGAAGATGATCAGTGCGTACCTAATAACTGCCAAACCACCGAAGTTTGGGACACTCATACTCAGAAATGTATGCCGAAAAATCAAATTCCCAACGCTTGTCCCGCTAGCACACACTGGGATTCTACCATGGGTATGTGCATGCCGAACAGCCCAGCCCCGACTGGACAATGCGCTGAACCTAATACACATTGGGACGATGCAATGGGCATGTGCATGCCAGATCTAACTGGAAAATCGAATCTTAATTTTCATATTAATCAATACATGATTGGTATCACCGAATCTGGTCCACGCGGCAGAACAGCCTTTAGCGCTCCAAATATGTTCAATCTGACATTTCAACAAATTATTTCAAAATGTGATTCCGTAAAAATTGATTGGATGGGAACAACCGATAAATGGACAACTCCGAAAGATGGAACTCCTGAACTTCTTCAAACAGGTGAAGCTAATAAAGAAGGAAAACCGTATTTAGATGCTCAGCATCCGCATACATCACCGATTATGGGATTAACATTTTCCGTAATTCATTGTCTATCAAAAGATAACGATAATAAAATTACATTATCATTTGCTCCGCGCGGAGAAGCAACTGCCGGACCACAAGCATTCATGCACAGACCCTCTGCTGAAGGAAACCCTAATGCGCCATTAGGACATCATTTACAAGATGTGTTTCACATTATGTCCACAGTTCTTGCGGCAAAACTTGAAGTAGGAAAATGGACTATTTCGGGATCACTATTTAGTGGCCAAGAACCAAGCCCCGCAGAAGTCACTTTAGATATGCATAAATTTGATTCTGGAGGACTTAGCGTGAGTCGAAAGCTTTCCGATAAATTTACAGTGGGAGTTTCTGTGGCTAATGTTTTAGAAACACACAGAGCACCAATTGGACAGATTCCTGAATCACCTGCAAGAAATACAATTTTAAATGCATGGCTTTATACAAATCATAAATTTAAAAGTAGCACTCTGAATACGGCCGTTATTTTTGGACAATCCAACGAAGAAGGACGACAACTTAATAGTTTCTTATCTGAACTGAGCTACAAATTTGGTACTTTAGAAAAAAATCACGTTTTTAGTCGATTTGAGGTTTTGCAAAGAACACCTGAAGAGTTAGAAGTAACTGTTATTGGTGACGCTAAAAATCCAGTCTGGGTAAAAGCATTAACCCTAGGCTATGAAAGAAATATTGTTAATAAAAAAGGATTATCTATATTCGCGGGAGGATCAGCCACGCGCTCTTTTATACCGAGTTCATTTGTGACGACGTACGGAAAAAATCCTCTATCTGCTGAAATTCACTTGAGAATTCGATTTACGAAAAACAAATCCTGGGGCAAAAAATAAATTCCTATCAGAACTATAATCCTCTTGTTTAGATTGACTAATACCCCTATGGGGTATTAGTCTTTAATAAAGAAAAGGAACTCCTATGAAAATATTATTCGCTGCACTTATCAGTTTTTTTACTATCAACCAAAGTGTTTTAGCCCAAGTAGCAAAAATTACGAATGCATCAATAGTCGAACTTTCATCGCATAAGATTGATCGCTTAGTCACTTTGAAAAAAATCGATGGATCTTTTTTAACTAAAATCGAACGAATTGATATAAGCCTTATATTAAACCAACCTCCATATATGTACAGATCATTGGTTTCTCAAACGAAACCAACGCAAGGAAATCCGATTCAGCTTGAAATTTTATTTGATAAAGATGGGAATGCTTTAACTTATAAAGTTTTACCAAATGGAATTGCTGGCGCCGATCAGAATTGGCCAGAAAAAACAGCACTGGATCTTTCGGAAAGCCCCATGCACTACGTTCTTGATAACTCGACTGATCCTAAAATTAATCCTTTTTTCACAGATGCAGCAAGCCTAACTCTAACAAGAGGCACTTTAGCTGGACAAGATGTTGCTCAAGCTCAACTTACTTCATACAAAAATAAATCTATTTTAAATATCTACATCAAGCTTGACGGAACTTTTATTAGTTTTGAAGTTTTGCCATAAGAGATAAAAATGAAGCTTAATAAAATTATTACTTATAATACATTTTTTATTTTATTAAGCTTCCTGACTAGCTGTAATTACAACGTACTCAAAGGGTCTGATACTGACCAGGAAATCAAATACAATCTATCTCCTGAGAAAATTTCTCAATTAAGTTATAATAAAATAGCTCAATCTATACTTTCAACAAATTGTACTTCCTGCCACGGAAACTCAGGCAATATCAATCTCGAATCCTACTCTGAAGTTTTGAAAAATTTGTCATTAATAAAAAAAGTAGTTTTCTTTGATAAAACAATGCCAAAGAATTCAAATCTAAACGAAGAACAACTCAGCATTCTTTGGAATTGGATAAAAATAGGCGCACCTGAAAATCCTGACGATTCACATCCAGATCCACTACTTCCAACTTTTGATTCGATCAACAAACATGTTTTTCAAACATCATGCAAAGACTGTCACAATGCTACAGGCTCTGCTCCCCGAGTTTTGCTTGATAGAGAATCATTACTCAGCTCACCACGCGAACTTATTTTACCTGGAAATCCGGATGAGTCAGGACTTGTTTTAGCTTTAGAGAGAACTGATGATAATCGAATGCCTCCCGCAAAAGAAGGCTACTCCGAGGTATCACAAGAGGTTAAAGATACAATTCGACTTTGGATTATGAACGGCGCAAAAGATTAAATTCTTCAAAGCTATCTACGGGCACTCTTTACCCCAAGTATTGGGATTGGAATCTCCAACACCTAAATGCAAACCTGTTCCTGGATAATAGCCTAAAGCTCTTAGTCTCCCTTGCTTGCGGTATGCACAAAGCTGCTTATGAGCCTTATTCTGCTCCGCTTTATTAACAAAGCGAACATCTACCGAAGTTCCAAATGGATGTCTTCCTGCTGCTCCACCCACGTTAACGTTATAGGGCTCAGGTCTCCACCAGTTATAAATAATATCAATCTTCGTTCCACTTTTTTCTAACTCTTGAACTAACTTAACGGCCTGAACTGCATACTTCCAAGTACTCTCATCTGGATGAATAAAATAATGCGGTTGGCTTGCAGCATAGGTACATGAAAACATCGAGTAGCTATCAGGGTTAGGACGCGCTACTTGATCGCACCACTTCTTAGAGGTAGTTTCACTATAGCATTTAGATAGAAATTGATTTAGTTTTTTTAAACCTTGATTGACTTGATCTAGCTGCTTTTGTGTCGGATGTTTGCATCCATTAGCTAAAGATATTACAGAGTCTACACTTTGCTCAGTATCATCTTGCGCATGATCCGAGTGCGTTGCATTCATAATGTCGAGTTGATTTATTTGTTCACGCTGACAACTCCAGGCAAACATTATTAAAGGCATTAAAAATAAATAAGCAGTTTTTTTCATCTAGTACTCCCTATGACTACTGCCATATCGGAGACTTTTTGAAATACATTTAGTTAACAGGTCTAGCCTAGACTAAAGATTTACACTTACTGATCGCCGAAGCATGATAAACGGCTGGCATATTAATATCCCAGCCGTTTATCATCACGATTTACTTTAGTTTAAAAAATATTGGGCTACCCCATGTAGACGTTCTAGATTCATACAAAAGCTCGGCATGCGCCTTATGAACCAATCTTGTTAAAGAATCTAAATTACCCATTAATGCTGCCATCAGCACAACAGTAATTGCGAAGTCCGTTAATTTATCGAAGTTCATACCCATCTCCTGCTTGGACTAAATGTCCATTTTTAATTCTTTTAATAATGTTATCGATGGAATTCCACGACCAACTTTTGCCCATTGGTGATGGAATTCGTTTTCCATTTAACTCTGTTGCTATGGAATTCAATGGACGACCCTTTTTCCAAAGATTAATAATCTGGAGTAACATGGGATACTCTTTAGGGTGTTTCACAACACGTCCTTCAAAGTACGCAAACCCATAAGGTGGTTTGATGTTCTTTTTGCCAACTTTTACTTGAGTAGCTCGTTGAGTTTCCTGATGCGCGGCCCTGATAGGAATCTGAAGCCTTATAAGAGTGTCTCTTACTTTAGTTTTTGATAGATCCACGAGCTTTGCGATCTCACGAAAAGAATTGCCTTTTTGATATAAATCAGCGATTTTAGCATCAAGGTCCGGTGAATTAGAAAAAGTTAAGTGAATGAAATCATGAGGATTTTCATTTATTGCGTAATTGCAAGCTTGGTTCACCAAATTTTTCTGATAGACTTTAGTTCTTCAATTTTGATCAGTGAGTTTCGTTAAAATTAGGATTAGATTTAAGTTCGGCGAAGGTGTCTCTCGAAAATAATTACTTTTAAATTTGTTTTCATAACTTTACACTTTGAGCTTTGTTTACTGAATTAAAAACTAAGTTAATCTTAGTCCTGCGATTTATCTAAAATTTTACTCATTTTTATTTTCACAAATAGTCATATTTTAAATTACCGAATCGAATCAACAAATTTTTGTGTTTCCTGAGGGGTCTCAAATCGAAGGACTTTGATATTCTTGTGTTCAGGCAAATTAATGTATTCTTGGTACTGACGCTTTCGTAAATCATAAGTATTCCAAGCCCATAAAATAATTGATTCTTTGGAAAAAAATGTTTTTCTCAAAGTTTCTCTGTTTCCGGACCATAACAATTCACGCTTTAAAGCTCTCAAAATAGATCTTTTAAAGACTCTCCATATGACGACAGCACGAGAATAATCGAGCCAGATTACAATATCAGCATTTCCCCAAGTTAAATCTTTCACTTTATTATAATTGCCATGAATGACAAATCCTGAACTTTCAGAAATCGCCTTTGATATTTTTTGACGAAATTCTTCTGGTTCAGTCTGAGTCCAGTTTTCTTTCCAAAAAAGAGCATCGAGCTCGATATCAGGAATACCCATTTTTTGCGATAAAACGCGAGCCAGAGTACTTTTACCTGAACCACTTGTTCCAACAACTAAAATTTTAGAATTTTTATTGATCATCGTCATTTAAATTTTAATTATCTATTCAAAAGTATTCCCGAATACCTTAAGATAGCGTGAGTTAAATCCGCCACTTCTATTTCATTTAGAGCGTTCTTGGTATTGTTATAAGCTACAGATAAGCAGCCCCACTTGTTATTTTTTGATTTAAGCAAGAAAGTCATCGTCAAGACTCCTGGTTCACTACCTCCCTTATAGCCAAGATAATCAAAATACGGATTATCATCGACTTCCAAGAAAGGAACGTTAATCGCTAAAATTTTACGAATCGAATCGTCTTTGGCTGACTGACTATTTAATTTTTCGATAACGTGACAAATATCTTGAGTACTCGCAAACCATTCTGCGGTTTCGATATCTTTAGGCGACTCCCATTTTTCTAAAAGTGTACTCGTTTTTTTACGATCAAGATTTAATGCCAAATTTTCTAAATATTTTTTCTTATCCTGAACTGATAATTTCAGGTATGAATTCATTTCACTTAAATTCAACGTTCGTATTCGAAATAGATCCATCG
>CALMPX010000232.1 GCA_937871355.1 uncultured Bdellovibrio sp. | reverse complement strand
ATTGAAATCAAAGTCGAAAGTACTTTATTAGCTTTAATGGATACATTACATGGCGTTCACCCGAGCGACGCATCTAAAGGGCTTCATATTAGATCTGAAATCGAAGTGCTTAAAAGCACCGGCGATTCAGAGCTGGCGCAGGTGTATTTCTTTAATCCAAAAAAATTAACATCAAAAGCCGTTTTGATTCAGGACGCCGAGTGGAGAACTTCTCTGGAGGCCCAGCCTCCATTGCCCGAAACTCTCACGGAGAAACAAAGAACATATGTACTGAAATTAGGTGCTGCCAAAGGCCGTGATATTGTTCCTATCCAAGATTTATCGCTCTATCGAGAGCTGATGAAGCTTGAATTAATCGTCGATAAAGGTCGAAGATTGGCGTTGAGTAATTTGGGTAAAGAAGTATATAACCATCTGGTTTAATGGATGCTTATCAAGAGTCACTTTTCAGAGTCGTTTTAGTCGAACCCGAAATTCCGCAAAATACCGGGAATATTGGGCGCACATGCGTGGGAACAAACTGCGAATTGCATTTGATTCAACCCATGGCTTTTGAAATCACCGATTCAAATCTGAAGCGAGCCGGTTTGGATTATTGGCAACATCTTGAATGGTACACGCATAAAAGTTATCAGGACTGGTTTTCCAAGGTCGAAGACCCATCGCGTGTTTTCTACTTCACAACCAAGGTTCCGAAGACCTATTACGAAATTAAATTTCAAAAAGGAGATTGGTTAGTTTTTGGAAAAGAAACCAAAGGGCTGCCTCCGGAAATTATAAATGCTCATCCTCATCAAGCTGTGACCATTCCACAGCCAGGAAAAGTCCGCAGTCTTAACTTGGCGACAGCTGTCGCCATTTCTGTTTACGAAGGCTTTCGCCAAATCTCTGGACCAAAGATTAATCTCGATTAGATTAAGGTACAGATTTAAAAACAGTTCAAAAATACTGCTAACAATATAATCAAATCAGATAAAACCTAATAGTGCGCACAAAAAACAAGCATATAACATGCAAGGAGTCTCTATGAAGACAGGATGTCTTTCACTATTAGCCGTATTGGGTTTAACTTTTTCAACGATGGCACAGGCCGCACCCATACAAACAAAATCATTTTTACCTAAAATCGTCGGCGGTACAGCCGCGAAGCAAGGTGATTTTTCTTATATCGTATCATTACAAGCTAATGGCTTCGGACATTTTTGCGGCGGATCTTTGATTTCTGATAAATGGGTGTTAACGGCGGCCCATTGTGTGACTGAAGGAGTGGATGAAGTTTGGATCGGTTTACTTGATCAAAAAAATTCAAACTCGGCGGAGAAATTTAAAGTGGCGAACATTTATGTTCATCCAGAAAATAATCCTAATTTACAAGCCTATGATTTTGCTCTTTTAGAACTAGATCAAAGCTCTTCATTTAAGCCCATTGCGCTAAACACGACTGAGATTTCCTTCACAAATTCACAGCAACTGAAGGCGACTACAGCGGGTTGGGGGACAACTTCTGAAGGTTCATCAAGTTTGCCAGCCGTGTTACGTAAGGTTTCTGTGCCACTTGTAACTCAAGCGACGTGCAACGCTAAAGTATCGTATGACGGTTCTGTGACCGACGATATGTTATGCGCTGGTTATAAAAACGGTGGCAAGGATTCTTGCCAAGGCGACAGTGGTGGTCCATTGGAAATGACAAATAAGACGGACGGTACAAGATCGCTTATTGGAGTGGTAAGTTGGGGAGAGGGATGCGCGCGTAAAAATAAATATGGCGTCTACGCCAAAGTCAGCGCGGGAGCTGATTGTATCAAAACTACAGAAAGAATTCAGTAATTATATTGCTACCGACCTAGGTCGGTTTAAATGATCTTTAAAAATGTCTACTCGCTTCGTAGGGGGTAGACTTTTTCATTTCGGGAAGTCTGACTCATGACCTAAAAGTCATTGAAAGCTTTGACGATTCGAAGTCAAAAGATCTATCCTAGGTCACTATGGTACAAAAAATATTTTCCAAAATTTTCGGGACGAGTCATCAACGCGAAATGAAAAAAATTCAACCCACGGTTGATAAAATCAATTCACTTGAAGCGGGCATACATGCGCTTTCAGATGAGCAATTAAAAAACAAAACTAAAGAATTTCAAGAGCGTCTTAAAAAGGGTGAAACGGTCGATCAGATTTTGCCGGAAGCTTTTGCTGTTTGCCGTGAAGCCTCTCAACGAGTTTTAGGTATGCGCCATTACGATGTTCAGATGATCGGCGGTATTATTCTGAATCGTGGTGCCATCGCCGAAATGAGAACTGGTGAAGGTAAAACTTTAGTGGCGACATTGCCGGTGTATTTAAATGCCCTGACAGGAAAAGGGGCTCATGTTGTTTCGGTCAATGACTATCTCGTTTCGCGTGATGCTGAGTGGATGGGTCGTTTATATAACTGGTTAGGCCTGACGACAGGAATTATTGTTCATGGTTTAACCGATGCCGAACGTCGAGCGGCTTATAATGCGGATATCACTTACGCGACCAATAATGAATTAGGTTTTGATTATTTACGTGATAACATGAAGTTTGATTTATCTGAATATGTGCAGCGTGCTCCGCATTTTGCCATCGTGGATGAATGCGATTCGATCCTCATCGACGAAGCCCGTACGCCTCTGATTATTTCAGGACCGGCTGAAGCCTCAACCGATAAATATTATACGATTGATAAAATTATTCCATTTTTAAAAAATGAAATTCACTTTAAAATTGAAGAGAAATCAAAATCAGCCAGCCTCACCGAAGAAGGAAACGCAGAAGTCGAAAAATTATTAAAATTAGATAATCTTTACGACCCTGCAAACATTGAAATCCTTCATCATGTGAATCAAGCGATTCGAGCTCATTATCTTTATCGTTTAGATGTTGAATACATGATAAAAGATGGAGAAATTGTTATCGTTGATGAATTTACCGGTCGCCTCATGCCAGGTCGTCGTTGGTCGGATGGTTTACATCAAGCTATCGAAGCTAAAGAAAAAGTTGATGTTAAAAATGAAAATCAAACTTTAGCGACTGTGACTTTCCAAAATTACTTCCGTATGTATAACAAATTATCGGGTATGACAGGCACAGCTGATACGGAAGCAGTTGAATTTAAGAAAATTTATAATTTGGGTGTTTTTGTTATTCCAACCAATAAGCCCATTCGTCGTAAAGATATTGAAGATATCGTTTTCAAAACAGAAAATGCGAAATATAAAGCGATCGTCCGTGATGTTCGTGAACGACATGCCAAAGGGCAGCCGGTTCTGGTGGGAACAGCATCAATTGAAAAATCAGAAGCTATTTCTCGTTTTTTGAAAAATGAAGGCGTTAAACATGATGTACTCAATGCAAAGCATCATGAGCGCGAAGCAGAAATCGTCGCTTTGGCCGGCCGTAAGGGTGCGATTACGATTGCGACGAATATGGCGGGGCGTGGAACAGATATCGTTTTGGGAGGCAATCCCGAAGTCCTTGCTAAGAAAGAAGGATTCGAAGAAGGTACGCCTGAATTTATTGATGCGACAAAACGATTTAAAGAACGTTGTGAGCTCGAAAAGAAAGACGTTTTAGCTGCGGGTGGTTTGTATATCGTCGGAACAGAACGGCATGAATCGCGCCGTATCGACAATCAGTTGCGTGGCCGCTCGGGACGCCAAGGGGATCCTGGCGAATCGATGTTCTATTTATCGTTAGAAGACAATCTCATGCGTATTTTTAATGGTGAGCGTATTCAAAAAATTATGACCATGTTAAAAATCGATGAAGATGAGCCGATCACTCATAAAATGGTGACCAACGCCATCGAGGGGGCTCAGCGTAAAGTCGAAGGACACAACTTTGATATTCGTAAACATCTATTAGATTTCGATGATGTTATGAATTTACAACGAAGTGCCATTTATAAAATGCGCCGCCAAATTTTAGAAGGTAAAGACATCGAAAGAAATATTCTTGATATGTTAGGCGATGTTGTTTCTGTTATTTTAGATCATAACATTCCCGAAGGTTCAAAGAAAGCAGATTGGAATTTAGAAGGCTTGAATACCGCTCTTATGGAGCAATTCGGTTTCCAAATCGAAACCACCTCACTAGATTCATCTGAAAAAATTTTAGAAGCCATCAAAGAGCGCGTGCAAAAAATTTATGCTCATCAAAAAAATTCGATGGGTCCTTACTTTGAACAGATTTCTAAAATGATCATGCTCAATGCCATCGATCAAAGATGGAAAGAGCACTTGTATACAATCGACAAAGTCAAAGAAGGTATTAATCTTCGCGCCTACGGCCAAAAAGATCCATTGATTGAATACAAAAAAGAAGCTTTCAAGGCGTTCGAACAATTAAATAACGTGATCAAATCAGAAACGTTAGAAAAAATAATGCGTGTTCAACTAGTCGCTGAAGGAGCCGAGCAAGCTTTGCAAAATTTAAGACCTGATGAGCCGGATATGGATGAGTTAGATTACTCGGATCCAACTCAAACGGAATCTAGTTTCGCTCAAATGGGTCAAGGGTCTGGCGGCTCAGTTCAAAGTCATGAACCGCAAAAAAGACGAATCGTGACGGGTCCACAGCAAGGACAACCCGATCGTCCGCAGAATCGATCTGAACGTAGAAAAAATAAGTAAGAATAATTCCGAAAGGATTTAATCGTGCAATGTCCACAGTGTAAAAACGATGTTCCAGTGACTGAAGCTCAGTTCGGGGCATTGTACACTTGTCCAAAATGTATGGCGGTGTACTTTGTAGGTTTTGATGGTCAGCCCGAATATGGTAGTATGGAAATTCCTGTGGTTGAAACGACGGAGGAATCTTTTGTTACCGATTTGAATGTGAGTCCGGCAGAAAATATTTCTTCAATCGACACGCAAGAGCCCGTTTTTGAATCTTATTTAGGGTCGACATCCACAGAAAACAGCTCGATTGAGCCTATGCATGCTGAGTCCGATTTAAATCATGATTTCAACTTAGAAACTTTATCAGAACCTGATCCTTCTTCGGAAGTCGAAAAACCTCATCCAGCCAAAGCAAATTTCGCAGCCGCCGCTCAAGAGATTGCTGATTATGGTAATCAAGAAGAAGTCATTTCAAGTATTAGTTATGATGTTGCGATTAAGGGGCTAGATACGAAAGAAGTCATACTGGCTTTTAAAGAG
>CALMPX010000231.1 GCA_937871355.1 uncultured Bdellovibrio sp. | reverse complement strand
TTTGAAAAATAAGTATAAAAATCAATAAGCCGTATGACATAAACTCTCCTTCTGAAAGTGCTATTCAAAATTTATATCTCAATTATTGCAAAACAAATAGAACTTTATTATAAAAATAGTCAAACTAATGTAATAAAAGGTAACGTATGAATATTTTTAAGTATGATGACTATAAAAAGTTTTTAAAAGATTTCATCAAAAATCTGAATCGCAGGGGCACTATAACAGAACTGGCACGTGCTTGCGCATGCACGCACTCGTATTTATCACAAGTTCTGAACGAAAGTCCAGAGCTCACTCCCGATCAAGCTTTAGCTGCCACAGACTTTTTACAACTCACAAGTTTCGAGTCTGAGTACTTCCTCATGTTAGTACTTAAATCTCGAGCAGCTACGCCAAAACTTAAAAAGTTTTACGAAGATAGTTTAAAACTAATCGAAGCTAAATATTTAAAAATAAAAACAGCTGTTGCAACAACTTCAGATTCTGAACTCTCTGTTCACGAACGCGATATTTACTACTCTAATTGGACTGTCCCATTAATTCATATTCTTACATCATGCCCGGACTACCAAACGATTTCGTCTTTATCGACAAAAACACAAATGGGAAACAAAGAAGTATTACAAATACTTGATTGGCTTATTCAAAAAAAATTAGTCTTGAAAAAAGAACAGCGCTATATTCATGCCGGTAAAAATATTCACCTTCCCGCTGATTCAGTTCACAATCAAATTAATCATTTAAACTGGCGTCTTAAAGCGCGTGAAACTTTCAACGACGCTTCAGCGCTTCATTATACATCCGTCTTTGCTGTCGACGTAAAAGACATCAATAAAATAAAAACGCAACTCTTGGAGTTTATAGAAAAGCAAAGAGTTCAAATAACGAAATCGGGATCTGAAGATGTCATGATTTTTTGTTGTGATTTATTTCAAGCCTAACCAGTCCAAAGCCCAGCCGTCTTAAGTATAGAATTAATCAGAGATACTGATAATCTCTCATACTCATCTTTTTTAAGAGCTAAACTATAAGTATGAAATCATCAATTTGGATTCTTCTTTGTGTTCTGTTTTCATCAACTCTTTCACACGCTTTAGTCACTGAAATAGGGCTTAGTTACGGTTATCAAAAGAAAACTTTTAATCCGACCAATTACTACCAGTCTGATTCAAAGACGGCATCGCTGTCGCTTTACTTTTTAGAACGCTTCGCTTTAGAACTCAATTACACCGATTCTTTTTATGAAAGCCAAGAGAGCGATCAATATTCAACGCGTGTCACACAGCAATCATCAAAAATCAGTGGCGCAGATTTGATTTACGTTCTGACAGAAAAAACGGCGATGTTTCAGCCTTACCTCAAAGCTGGGACTGCCTACATCATCAAGAAAAAGCAAATTCGCTACGCCAATTCCGACACGATTGATATTCAAACTAAAGATGGCTTTGCCCCGAGCTACGGTGCCGGCATTAAATTTAAACTAAGTGAAACATTTTCGTTTAAAGTCAGTTATGATATTTGGCAAACACCTTTAGATGACGGAAGCTCATCAGATGATAATTCACTCAAAGTGGGATTATCGATGTATTTATGATTCTTAAAAGAATAACAACACTGATCTTGCCGTTTTTATTATTTACCGGCTGTCAGATCGGGTATTATTTTAGCTCTGGAATAAATCAATGGAAAATGGCCAACACCCGTGAACCCATCGAAGACGCTTTAAAAAAGCATCCTTTCACCGAAGAACAAAAGAATAAAATTTTACTCTCGCAAAAAGCACGAATTTTTGCTTTTGAAAAATTAAAACTCAAAGAAACTAAAAATTATTCGACTTATATTGATTTAGGTCGTCCTTATGTCACTTGGGTCGTGCAAGCGGCCGAAAAATGGGAAATGAAAAATTACGAATGGTCTTACCCCATCGTGGGAAAAATGCCCTATAAAGGATTTTTTAACGAACTTGATGCCAAAGCTGAAGCCGATGAAATGCAAAAAAAAGGTTATGATACCTATGTGCGCGGTGTTTCGGCTTATTCAACATTAGGCTGGTTCCAAGATTCTTTATTGTCTTCGATGCTTCTCTATAAAGAACACGACTTGGTCAACACCATTATCCACGAGATTGTCCACACGACGATCTACATCAAAAACAATGCGGATTTCAACGAAAAGCTCGCCGTTTTTATCGGAGCAAAAGGCTCCGAAATGTTTTACCGTGACCTTGAAGGCGAGCACTCTAAAACTCTGGAACTGATTAAAAATGAAAATGAAGATGATGTCTTATTTGCAAAATTTGTGACCAATGAATTAGCGAAGATGACCGATTGGTACAACACTCATAAGAAAGAAAACTACACGGAAACGGACGAAAACGAACGACAAGCACGTTTAAGCCAAATCATTGATGATTTCACCAATAAATTTAAACCGACATTAAAAACCAATGCTTATTTTAAATTTAAAAAAGAAAAAATGAATAATGCTCGATTGGGATTATATAAAACTTATATGGAAAATTTAGATCATTTTGAAGTTTTATATAAGAAATTAGATCGTGATCTATTGAAGTTTATTGAAGTTGTCAAAACATTGGAAAAATCCGAAAACCCTGAAGAAGATCTGAAAAAGCTTTGAGGTAAAATACTTTGCTGCAGCTTTGTGATCGTGCAAACATCCTTGTTTGCGTTGAGATTAAATTATTTTGTTGTTACTTTGGCCTTGAACTTATCTGAACGTAAGTTGCCTGCACCTTCATTAAGTTCAATGCTGGGTTCCAGAAACACCCACGGCTTTTCCCATTTGTTTTCAGGTGTGACCTCCGAAGTAGCAATGGCCATCATGATATTGTTATTCATCGTTTCATAAAACTTTTCATCGGTAGGAATCACAATACGATCCTCTTTTTTCAAAGTTTGTTTGAGTAATACGTCTGCATAAAATCTCTTTTGGTTCATTCTGCCGCCTCCGCGTATTTTGAGTTCATCTCGTTTAACATTCCATTTGTCTCAGGAGCCCATGTGTGCAATTCCGCACTTGTTTGAAATACTTCTTTTAATTTTAACAATGCATGTCTGTAATTCGCTTTCGCCGTATCATATGGGCATTGCATAATTTCTGCGATTTCCGCAAAACTTAAATCTTCGTAGACTCTCAATACGAGGGCGGTTTTTTGTTTAAAAGGAAGTCGATCAACTTCTTTTTGCAAAATATCGCCTATGGCATTATTGATCAACGATGTTTCGGCAGTAGCGCTCACGCCGATGACCACATCATCGATATCGGAAAAGTGATATCTGTTTTCGCGCAGCTTATTACGAGCTACGTTCACAGCAATTTGAAACAACCAACTTTTGAAGCTTGAACGGCCTTCAAATAAATTGAGTTTTTCGTAAGCTTTAATAAAAGCTTCTTGCACGATATCTTGCGATAAATCCAGGTCCTTCATAAACCTCAT
The DNA here is from genome assembly GCA_937871355.1 of uncultured Bdellovibrio sp. GTDB lineage: Bacteria > Bdellovibrionota > Bdellovibrionia > Bdellovibrionales > Bdellovibrionaceae > Pseudobdellovibrio. The sequence goes on along the minus strand of CALMPX010000231.1, from coordinate 548 downwards.
ACTCAACCGTAGTAATCCCTTTTGATGTCGTTTCACGAGTTCCGAGTAAGAAGAACGATCGCCGTTTCTGACGTCTTCGATCAATTGCTGATCAGTTCTCACTGTCTGCTCTTGATTCATTTCTCTTCCCATTTGACACTCCCTATCTTTCATTCGGTTAATGTTTCTTTATCTTTTTTGCGATGAGACACATTTGTCGCCTGAGGCTTCTGACCTTTCAGCCAGAATCTTTACGACACTTAACTTCAGTAAAAGCAAAAGAAGGGCCATCATAGGTGGTGCCAATATGGTGCTAAATATATGATATTATTATAAAAAGTGTGTTAGACTAATTTCTATTATAAAATTTGATTATGGTTAATTTTAATGAGTCATTTAGATAGTTTAGCGTATTTTTAAATTCTGTTTCGAGCGAAAATGATTATTGCCGAGTCGTAAATTTAAGCATCATCCCCAGATGTCACTCTGTTGCGACCCGTTTGCTTACTGACATAAAGAGCCTTATCCGCTCGATCGTAAATAGATTCCCATGTATCTTTTGAATTTCG
>CALMPX010000230.1 GCA_937871355.1 uncultured Bdellovibrio sp. | reverse complement strand
TTTGATGACCTTATGAAAAAAGGCGCACAATTAACAGATGAAGAAATAACAGTCGCTTTGAGTCTGATCAGCTCGTACCAAAGCCAATGGCAATTGATGAATTACAAGCTGCAAGAAGTGATTAACATTAAATTCCAAATACAAAAAAATATCGGAATTTTGTTTGAAGAAAATAATATCGTTCAGTAGAAATAAATAATTATCTTTTCTTGGCAATAATATTAACCACAGTGGGCGTCACGCAAAAGGCTCCCTTTGTTGTTTTCAAGGTTTCCCATGTGGTAAAAAACTCGGTTTGATCATTCGTCGTCAAATAGCCCGTTTGAACTAAACGTGGAATAAACGATTGAAAAAAAGTTTCAGGCCAAGCCCATAAAGGTTCGTGCGGACGGCAAACTCGAGCAATCGGTTCAATTTCGATCACATCAAAACCGTTTTTTTCTAAAGCGATCGGAAGACGACGACCTTGATTCGGATAGCCACCTTGGTCCATCCAACTTTCGAAAATCGCATCGATCACTTTCTTCATAATCGCGGCATCTGGTGCAATAGAAAAACTATCATAGGAAATGTATTCCTGAAGAGCGAATGTCGCTCCGGGCTTTAAATGTTCACTGATTTTTGCTATGGCGACATTAATGTCTGGCACAAAAATCATCAACCACCGGCAAAAAGCCGCATCGAAATTCTTTTTTTCCAAATGAAGGCTTTCAATAAAAGATTTATGAGTCGCCACACCAGGAATATTTTTATTCTTAAGGTAGCTTAGAAAATTATCCGATATATCAACAGCTGTGATTTGGCTTTTTTGATCTAAATAAGTTGATAAATCTTCAGTGGTGTAACCAGGACCGCAGCCCAATTCAAGAACGGATTGCCCCGAAATAAAATTCGCCTTTTTCCAAAGGCGAATCAAATGATCTTTCCATAAATCGTGCTGAAGCTTCAATCGCTGAAGCTCCGTTTGATCAGCACCTAAGACGTAGTCTTTTTCTTGAGACATAAATTACTTATTAACAGTGACTTTGGGCAAATCTTTAACTTTTCCTTCTTCTAATAAAATCAAATCTTGTAATACATTCGTCGCTTCTTGGATGTCGGCGCGTTTTAAGTATTCTTTTTCTTTTGTGGCTTTATCGGCGTACTTATTTTTCTTAACTTTTTTCTCTTTTTCGCCTTTTTCTTTTAGAATATCAGAGACACGAATTGTTTTTCCCAATTTCTTCGTTTTTTCCAATTCATCTGCAATTTTTTTGAATTCTTCATTCTTAGAAACACGCTCAACAGAACGCGACTTGATCGTTTTCATCCAATCCGATTTCAATTGGAACCATTTATCGTCGCCACTCTCAACATAAGCTTCTTTGGATAAGAATGAATCGATTTTTTTAGGCGGCAATGAATAGTCCATACTTTTTTCACCAATTTCATCTAATTCATAAGGACTTGGGATATGAACGTCGGCTTCGACTCCGCGATGCTGAGTCGAATATCCACCCGGAGTAAAGAACATGCCAATCGTGATTTTCAAAGCACCTAGTTCGCCTGGAATTGGCATAACTGTTTGGATACTGCCTTTGCCGTATGTATGGTCAGAACCAACGATCACCGCACGGTTATAGTCTTTCATCGCTCCTGATAAAATCTCAGAGGCGGAAGCACTGACTCGTGAAGTGAGAATAACTAATGGTCCATTCCAATCCACTGTTTTATCTTCGTCAGCTAAAGCAGATTCTGATTTTTTCATCGCTGATTGTTTAACGATATTTCCGGTTTTAATGAATAGTCCACCGATTTTAACGGCATCATCCAAAGATCCGCCACCATTCGATGATAAGTCAATGACGATACCATTTACTTTTTTAGCC
>CALMPX010000229.1 GCA_937871355.1 uncultured Bdellovibrio sp. | reverse complement strand
GAACTGTGGCGAATGAGTTTGAACTGACATCTGTCGTGCAGCAGCGCCATTGTAGTGATCTACAGACTGCTGAGGACGCGAGGGTCTTGTCACTTGCGGCACGCTGACTTTAGGTCTTAAATCCGGAGTCGGAATCACATCCATAATAACGTCAAATAAACTAAACTTATCTCCGAGCTTAACAATCGAATGTTGAATCTTAACTCCATTAACGAAAGTTCCATTGCTCGACTTCAAATCAACAATCATCGCTTTATCTTTATAAATATGAATTTCACAATGTTCTTTTGAAATACCCACAGACAATATCTTCACATCACAGCTGGCACTGCGGCCAAAGGTATTCTTACCTAGCTTTAAATCAAAAATCTGACCCGCTTGAGGACCAGATAAAATTCTAACTGACCACATAAAGTTGATCTCCTACCGCTAGTTTCCATTTCTCTACTGTTCCGGCTTTCAGTTCAATCACTGATCGAGCCTTCCATACAGGCCCTGCCACACGAAACGGTTTTATATTCGATGCAATTTTTTGAATCACTAAACGTTCATCTAAAAATACACAGTCAATTTTAAATTTCATAAAAAAAGTGTGAATATTATTGCAGGGTTTAATCCACAACCCATATCCCTCATTCATACTTTCTCGACCCAACAAACCTTTGCCTCGTTCAAAAAAAGAATGGGCTTGCTCGAGATGATCAACAATCAGCTCGGCATTTTTATCTTTAATAATTTTATAAAGTTGTGTTGCCATTATCGCCCACTTCCATACATCATGCTTACGACCACCGGACCGAAAACCATAACAAATACCGCCGGCAAAATAAATAACATCAATGGTAATAAAATGAGTTGAGACGCCTGAGCACCCGCTTTTTCTGCACGAACAAATCGCTCTAAGCGCATTTGAACTGATTGATCTTTCAAGACCTGAGAAATACTGGCTCCTGTGGCCTCGGCATCAATAAGCACCGCGACGAAACTGGTCATCTCTTGCATATCTAATCGAGCCGCTAATTCTTTTAAAGCGTCTGTTTTAGAAGAACCAATTTTGATATCTCGCAAAACGATTTTAAGTTCTTCCGCCAAAACAGAGTTTTGACCTTCGGCTTTATCTACAATTTTTTGAATCGCTCCAAAAAAATCAAGTCCCGCTTCGACTGATAAAGCGAGCAAGTCGATAAAGAAAGGCATATCAATTCGCACACTTATTTCGCGTTGTTTTTTAGCGCCTTTACAGTGCATCTCTGGCATGAAGAAACCAACCAGACCCAATCCCATGAGCACAATGGGCGAAAAACCCAAATCCAAAGCAAAATTCATAACCATTAAAAATACCGGCATGGCGAAACCTAAAAAAATTTGCAAACCGATAAACTCATCTTCGTTCATTTCAGAAGCTAATCCGCCGATTTTAATCAAATGACGAATTTTTTTACGATACTTTTCTGATTTAAATTTTGCAGCATGCTGCATGGTAAATTGATGAACAAGTGGACGACACAAATTAATCACGCCACTTTTAGACTTAACCGGCTCATCACCGCTGGCCCAGGATAGTTGGCTCTCTCCTGGTTTTCCTGCTAATAAAGATCCAACGAATAAATATACGGCGACTCCGGCCATTAATAATCCTGCGATTAACATAAATTCAGCGCTACCCATGCGACCTCTTTTCGTTCATACTTGAACGTAATAAATATGAAGACATTGATTTTAGCTTCTCAATCTCCACGTCGATCTGAAATATTAAAAAAAGAAAAATTTTTTTTTGTTCCATTTCCAGTTTATGTATCGGAAATCCCTGATAAAAACCTAAGTTTAAATGAACAAATAATTGATATTGCTCGACGTAAGGCGATGGCGTGCCTGGACCGTTATCTAGCCCAATCCGCTGAGAAAAATCCAGAGGCGGTGATTCTTTCGGCCGACACCATGGTTTGCATCGATAACCTAGCCTTAGGTAAGCCTGATGATGATGAAGAAGCCATGAAAACTTTGAAAATGTTGTCCGGACGAATTCACCAGGTCAAAACAGCAGTTTTTATAATCGATCTGAAAAATAATAAATCGGTGTCTCATATTGAAACGACCGACGTATATTTTAAAAAACTAAGCGACAACGATATTTTAAATTATTTAAAAACACGCGAACATGTCGATAAAGCTGGATCGTACGGCATTCAAGGTCAGGCCAAAGTATTCATTGAAAAATTTGTCGGTGACTACAACAATGTAGTAGGTCTTCCCATCGATGCAGTTAAAAAAATATTTTTAAATCAAAAATGGAACATGCAACGTGTTGAATAGTCTTAAACAAAAACTCAAATCAAATCAAAAAATTCTGGCCGTGAGCAAACTTCAGCCAATTGATAAAATTCGAAAATTAAATGCCGAGGGCCAATTTGATTTTGGCGAAAACTATGTTCAAGAAGCCTTAGAAAAAATTGAGCAACTCAAACATCTTAAAATTCATTGGCATCTGATCGGACCGATTCAATCTAACAAAATTAAGTATTTAAAAGATCACTTCGAATACATTCATTCTGTAGATTCTTTAAAAACAGCTCAAATGATTTCAAATCAAGCTGCAAAAATTAATTACATTCAAAAGATTTTTATTCAGGTGAATATCTCAAGTGAAACGAGTAAATCAGGGTTTTCCATGGATGAACTTCAAAAAAATTGGGACGAGCTAAGCCAAATTAAAAATATTAAAATCGTTGGCTTGATGACTATGCCTCCCCTTCAGAATCAACCCGAACAGAATCGCCCAATCTTTAAAACCCTCAAAAAAATAGCCGATCAGCTTCAGCTTTCTGAACTATCTATGGGAACCAGCCATGACTACGAAACAGCCTTACAAGAAGGCGCCACCTGGGTTCGTCTAGGTACAGTTTTATTCGGCGAACGCACAAAGTAATTTTTGTTATCCAATTGATTTTCAACAGGATCGCGCCCATAATTTTCTCATGACTCATCCTTTAATGAAAATAATCAAAATTGGTTTTATTGGTGCTGGTAACATGACTCAAGCGTTGATCAAGGGTATCCTTGAATCCAAGCAGATTAAAAATAGTCAAATTTACGTTTCGAACCGCACACCGGGAAAACTCGTTAAACTGAAAGAACTCTATCCCGAATTAAATGCGCGACAATACAACGAAGAAATCGTTGATGAATGCGACATCATTATTTTAGCAATGAAGCCTCAAGATTTGCCTGCCGCTATCAGCGAGATTTCAGAAAAATTCCGCGAGGAACAAATTATTATTTCTCTGGCTGCGGGAATCAATATCAACGCCTTAGAAAAAATAGTTCCTACGGGAAGACTTGCTCGCATGATGCCCAATACTCCGGCTTTAATCGGACGCGGCGTAATTGGATTACTCACGCAAAATATGGACGAATCCGGTTCTGATTTAATTCATGATATCTTTAAAAGCTTAGGTGTGATGCTCGATGTGGACACCGAAGACCAATTCGATGCTTTGATGGTTTCTTGCTCAAGCGGGACCGGTTTCGTTTTTGAAATGATGATGTACTGGCAAGACTGGATTCAAGAACGCGGTTTCACCGACGAAGAATCAAAACAAATGACTATTGAAACTTTCCTAGGAGCCTCTTTATTAGCAGCTCAGTCGGCAGGAATCGACATCGAAGAACTTCAACAACGAGTCACCTCTAAAAAAGGCGTGACCGCGGCCGGATTAAATTCAATGCGCGAATTAGAAATTGAACGCGCATTACGTATTAGTTTTGAAAAAGCATCGATGCGCTCGCAGGAAATTTCTAGACAAAATCAGGTTTAAATTTTATCCGTTCGCATCCACAATAAATGATCTGCCAAAACACACCACGCCATGGCTTCAACCACAGGTAAAGCCCGCGGAATAATACAAGGATCATGGCGACCTTTTTTAGCCACGTCAGTGATCGATGAGGTCGGTTTAAAAGCGATTCTAAAAATGATTTCTTCACCCGTCGAAATACCACCGCGGATTCCGCCATAGTTAACTGAGTCAGCCGTAGAATGAAAATCTGTTCCTTTTAAATCGACCGAAGCAAAACCGGCTCCGAATTCAAAACCTTCCACTGCACCAAGACCTATCATCGCCGAAGCCAAATCTGATTTGAGTTTATGAAAAACAGGCTGACCTAAATTTTGCGGAGCTTGTCTTATACGGCATTTAACAATCCCGCCGTAGCTTTCGCCGCTTGACTTAGCATCACTTAAGAAAGTTTTAATGTTTTCTGGTAATTCCGTACTTTCAGCTAATTTGTGCTGACCAATTTGTTCAGCAAAAGCGAAAACGTCTGTTTTTAAATTGAGACTTTGAAAAAGCATCTGAGCAAACGATCCAGCTATCACACGGCATAAAGTTTCACGCCCTGAAGATCTTCCCCCACCGCGATGATCGGCATGTCCAAATTTATTTTTCCACACATCATCAGCATGACCAATGCGAGGTGCATTTCTAATTTGATCGTAATCAGTTGAACGCTGATCTGAATTTCGAACGATAACGGCAATCGGTGTTCCTAAAGATTTACCCTCGAATACGCCACTGAGAATTTCTGGCTGATCGCTTTCACTTCGTGCCGTTGTGTGTTCACCTTGGCCCGGTTTACGGCGTTGCATATTCTTATTTAAAAGCTGTTCATCAATTTCAATTCCAGCAGGCAGGCCTTCAATAACAACGCCATAAGCTGGTCCATGACTTTCTCCAAAACTCATAACTTTAAAACGTTCTCCAAAAATATTGGCGCTCATAGATTTTCCTTCCAAAACTCTCTTTGATATCGTGCCTGTTCCAAAAACATCACAAGACCTGAAACATATTTACAATGGTATTTTTTGGCACATTCAATTCCTAAAGAATGATCTGTGTAATTAAGATCTAAAATGATTTGCGGATTCCAATCAGGGTAAATGGATTGCGGAAATTGAACTTCCGGCGTTCGCGGAGCGGCCCAGATTAAAACTAGTGGATTTTTTATCATATCGGCAGTTTTTAATTTGCCACTACGAGCTGAAAAACAATGTATGTTTGGAATTTCTTTTTTTAAAGCCGGAAGGACCCCTTCACCGCCCCACACCGCAACCGAATTTAAAAGTTCGACGGGAATCTGTTCGACTAATTTTTGAAAACCATAGTGGTCCGTCGATGTCCCGACCCATTGTTTATTTTTTAAAACAAGCGTATTCACATCTCCGGCTACTTTTTTTAAAGGGCTGGTGACGGCCGCTCGATTCATCCCGAGCTCCGTTAAAAATTTTAAAGCGATAGCGAAATCTTTTTCTTCAATGGGGATGGCAAGAACGTCTTGTTCCGTAACTGATCGTGAATGATGAATAGGATTTCCCAAAACAGCACCGAAGTTTTTGTTGTCTTGGTGTTTCAGTAATTCATACCAAGAAGGTTGATCGTCGATATCAGTAAAGCCATGAACGAAATTAATTTTTTGAAACTGCTCGGCCAAAATACGAAACCAGCGGTATTTTGATGGGCCTTGATGCGTCCGAGGTAAAAAATGACGTGCTGTTGGATTTTCTTGCTGCCAACGATAACCCAAAATAAGTTCTTCCCAGGAATCAATGACGGGGCATAATTTTAAAAGTGTTTGAGGATACAAAGCCAGCTTTTCAATCCCCTCTTCAATTTTTCCATCGTGAATCGAAATCATATTATTAAAACTCAAAAAATCCTTAGGAGGATTTCCTAGCTCTAAACCCCAGTCATAAATCACTTTATTACCAGTCACGGCAAAAGGCTGAGTATTTTGACTTGATCGATAAGAAATCAAATAATCTTTTTCCGAGTTTTGCGAAACGATTTCCTGAATTTCTTCTTGTGAAAAAATATCTGTGCGCAACTCTAAAAATTGATGTTGCAATTCGAAGACAGTCTTTTTATAAACCGTCAGATAAGATTTTATATGACAGGTTGTCGTACGTGATAAAATTTCAAATTCAATTTGGTCAAAATCTTTAAGGCCTTCCGGCATTTGATAAATGAAATCAGCACGTTTAAGAAAGTTTTGATGCCGAGCTTGATATAAAACAAGAGAATCATCCAAATCGCTTAACTCTGAATTAATTTTAGGTCGATTGAGAAAAAGACGCCCATCTGCATCCGTTCGGCGAGAAACGAAAATAGTCTCTACTTGTTTTGGAATATTTTCGGGATTAAATCCTCCACCGACTGCAATAACAAAATGATCGAGGCTTAACAACTTATTAAACGTTTCTAATTCATGACAACGAAAAGATTCTTCGCCTTCATTAGAAAAAATGTCAGCAATATTTTTTCCGGTGTTCTTTTCGATCTCGTGATCTAAATCAAACGCAGGAACTCCAGGAAAATACTCTTTATGTCTTTGCAACAAAGAACTTTTTCCGACTCCACGATGACCGATCAAAGCGCGCTTCATAAATCTAATCCGATATGTTTATAAAACTGAGGATAACTTTTATTAACTACTTCCGGATGAGTCAATCGTACGGGGAAACCACGCAGTTTTAAAATAGCGGCAGCCATAGCCATGCGATGATCATGCTCAGGATTGAATAAAATTTCTTTTTTCAAAGTATACTGCATATCAGGATGACCCTTAATTCTTATACCATCTTCCAGCTCTTGAACTTCGAATCCACACTTTTTTAAAAGCTCCGTGGTTTTTAAAATACGATCCGATTCTTTAAATTTTAATTGGGTCGCACCATACAGATGACTTTCACCTTTAGAGAACGCGCACAGCGCCGCTAAGACTGGAAACAAATCAGGGCAGCCATTTAAATTGGCGCTTAAATTCTTATAGCTATGCTGTTGACTGATTTTAAAAGTACATCCTTGAATTTCAAATTGAATACCCATGCGTTGGAAAAATTTGAGAAACTGAATATCTGGTTGAAGTGTCTCACTACACCAGTTTTCAATTTTAACTGATCCATCAAACACGGCGGCAACGACGAGACTGAAAGCTGAACTGACGTCGACTTCACCCTGTAATGTCATACGCGTTAGTTTTTGCTCTTTTGCAATAAAAATAGAATCTTCAAATTCAATGGCATTAATGCCACACTGTTTTAAAAGCTGTAAGGTGTATTTAAAATAATCCGCTGAAATGACTTCGTCTTCGATACGAATATGAAGATCAAAACTAAGATTCACTGAGCTTAATAAAACCGCCGATAAAAACTGAGAGGATTCATTAGTGCATACCTTCAATATTCCTTTGGGCTCTTTCCAGCCTTGAGATTTGATACGCAGACCCTGATCTTCAAATTGAGCCTGCACACCTAACTGCTCAAAAATATTTAAGAGTTCCTGTTGTGGACGAGCTAACAATGCGGGCTCGGCATGAATAAAAAATTCACCGACATGGCGGGAAACACGCAAAGCTAAGAAGCGAAAAGTTGTACCACCGAGGCCTGCGTGAAATTCTTTTTTACTGTTGCTTAAGTCGATTAAAGCCTGCTGCAGCAAAAGAACATCTTGGGATGAAGAACTTCCCTCGATAGAAATAGCACCTGGATTAAACGATTGTATAATCAACGCTCGGTTCATCCATGATTTAGAAATATCTAATTTCCCGTGAAAATTAAACACTAGAGCTCCCGCTGTTGCCTTAAAAGTTCTTTAATCAACTCATCCACTGTAACTGATTTCAAAAAAGTTTTGCCCAAGGCTCGAATAAAAATAAAATCTATATTTTCATCAGTCGTCATTTTTTTATCTTGCATCAATCTTGCTTTAACTTGCGCCATGGGCATACGAAGCGCTTCTTGATAGGTCATGGGTGTTTGAATAGAAAATAGTTTTTCTGAAATAAATTGAAATTCATCCCAAGTGATCATTTTTTTCTTCAAACTAAAGCGTAAGGAAAAAAGCATTCCAAAGAATACGGCTTGTCCATGTGACAACCCATGTATCGATTCAAATACATGTCCTACCGTATGGCCCAGATTGAGAAGTTTACGTAGACCTTTTTTTTCCAAAGGGTCTTTTGTCACAATATCATATTTACCTTGGATTAATTGAGGCAGATACTGGCAAAGCGATTTATGGTTTTTAGAAATTTTAAAAAAAACCTGAGGACGATTAATCATACAAATCTTCAAGGCTTCGGCGTAAGCATCGTTCAAAGCTACGGCCGGTAGTGTTTTTAAAACAGCTTCACAGATATAAATTTTATCTGCCGGATAAAAAGTACCGATTTGATTTTTAGCTCCGTTCAAATTAAGGCCATTTTTCCCACCATGAGCCGAATCAATAGCGGCCAACCACGTTGAAGGAATCGAAACAAACTTGCGACCGCGCTGATAGGTTGAAGCCAAAAATCCGACGAAATCGCCCACAGAACCACCACCCAAGGCGACGAAGGTTAACTGAGAGCCCCCGATGCCAAAAGTTTGAGTCATTTTTTGAATTTGATTCACTGTAGCCGAATAGGAATGAAGAGTTTTTAAGGACTCGCCTGCATTTAGTGCAATTTTATATTTAAACCGAGAAACCCAAGTCTTAATGAAAGCCTGCTTCAACGTTTTTTTATCATAAAATAAAATTGTTTCAGGTGGAAACTCGGATAAAGCTGGCCATTTTTTAGAGTAAAGAACTTGGTTTTTTCTCATCACTATAAACTAGCCTTTTCTCTCTACGATATCAAGCGTTAGACAGTGCAAAACCAGATATAAAAGCATAGGGTTATTTCTTAAATTATAAAGCAATATTACACGAAAGAGGACTTATGCAAAAAATCAAAGTAGCCAATCCTGTGGTTGAATTAGACGGCGATGAAATGACTCGTATCATCTGGAAATTCATTAAAGATAAATTGATCCTGCCTTACTTAGATATCGACATTAAATATTATGATTTAGGTATGGAAAATCGTGATCTCACAAATGACCAAGTGACGGTTGACTCAGCTGAAGCCATCAAAAAATATAACGTGGGTATCAAATGCGCGACGATTACTCCGGACGAGCAACGTGTCACTGAATTCAAATTAAAACAAATGTGGAAATCTCCTAACGGAACGATTCGTAATATTTTAGATGGCACTGTATTCCGTGAACCGATCATTTGTAAAAACGTCCCTCGTTTAGTCCCTAACTGGACCGCACCGATTTGTATCGGTCGCCATGCTTTCGGTGATCAATACCGTGCCACTGATTTCGTGACTAAAGGAAAAGGTAAATTAACCATTACTTTCCAACCTGAAGGCGGCGGAGACACCATTTCTCATGAAGTTTATAATTTTAAAGGTGATGGCGTAGCACTTGCTATGTACAACACTGATGAATCGATCATGGGTTTTGCTCGTTCATGTTTTAACACGGCCTTGGCAAAAAAATGGCCTTTATATCTTTCAACAAAAAATACAATTTTGAAAAAATACGATGGTCGTTT
>CALMPX010000228.1 GCA_937871355.1 uncultured Bdellovibrio sp. | reverse complement strand
AACTTTTTGAAATCATTATCGGAGCTCAAAAACTTTTTAATTTTTTTGTAAGCAGTTTCAGAATCGACAGGTACGGGGAGTGCAAAGTTAATTTTCGGCATAGTTATAATATATTGCACTATTGAATAGAGGGTACGCAAGATCGTTTTTGACGGACTCGGCGTGATATGAGAATGTAGACAGATGAAATTTGTAAAAGAACAAAAAAGAACGAATTATTGTGGCGAGTTAAATATTAAAAATGCAGGACAGACTGTAACGATTATGGGTTGGGTTGATTCAAGACGCGATCATGGGAGTTTAGTATTTATTGACTTACGAGACCGTGAAGGAATTGTTCAAGTTGTTCTTGACCCTAATAAAGGCGACACATCCTCGGCTAAAGATTTTCGTGGAGAATATGTTGTGGCGATTCAAGGGATTGTCAAAGCACGTCCCGAGGGAATGAAAAATAGCAAAATTAAAACCGGCGAAATCGAAATTGAAGCCATTCGTTGTGAAATTTTAAATAGTGCGGCAACACCGCCGTTCCGTCCCGAAGATGAAAACGTCAATGAAGTTCTTCGTTTAAAATACCGTTACCTCGATTTACGTTCTCAGCGTTTACAACATCATATGATCACTCGTCATAAAGTGGCGCAGTTGGTTCGTCGTTTCTTAACGGATAACGGTTTTCTTGAAATTGAAACGCCGATTATGTTTAAGTCAACTCCGGAGGGTGCGCGTGATTATCTAGTTCCGTCTCGTGTAAATCCAGGAAACTTTTATGCTCTTCCACAGTCTCCGCAAATTTTAAAACAATTATTGATGGTCTCTGGATATGATCGCTATTTTCAAATCGCCCGCTGTTTCCGTGACGAAGATTTGCGAGCAGATCGTCAGCCTGAGTTTTCTCAGATCGATATGGAAATGTCATTTATCGACGTGGAAGATATCATTGATATGAATGAACGCATGCTGCGTATGATTTGGAAAGAAATCAAAGGTATGGATGTTCCTCCATTAAAACGCATCGATTATTTCGAAGCGATGGATCGTTACGGATCAGATAAGCCGGACACACGTTTTGGTATGGAAATTCAAGATTTATCAAAATTATTAGTGAACTGTGGATTCAAAGTTTTTGACGACGTGTTATCGCGTGGCGGAATCGTGCGTGGTTTAGCCGTTCCTGGCGGAGCCACTTTCACTCGCGGACAGTTTGATAAATTAACAGATTTAGCTAAGAAAAATGGAGCTAAAGGTTTAGTTTGGTTAAAGCCAGAAGCAGATGGAACTATCAATTCTCCGATTTCCAAATTTTTCACTCAGGAAAAATTAAAAGATATTTTCAAAGCACTAGGTTGTACGGATAAAGATTGTGGACTCATCGTATCGGATGACTATGATCCTACCTGTGCCGCGCTTTCATCTTTACGTTTACAATTGGGTCGTGATTTAAAACTGATTGATTTTAACAAGTATAATTTTTTATGGGTTGTGAATTTCCCATTACTTGAATATTCGCCAGAGGATAAACGTTGGGTGTCTCGTCATCATCCGTTTACAAGTCCTACAGATGAATTCTTTGACGATATGATTGCGAATAATGAAAAAGCTTACCCCAAAATGTTAGCTAAAGCTTACGATCTTGTTTGTAATGGTTATGAAATGGGCGGAGGATCAATTCGTATTTACCGAAATGAAATTCAACAAGCTATTTTCCGCCTATTAGGCATGTCAGAAGAAGAAACTAAAGCTAAATTTGGATTCTTCTTGGAAGCTCTTAAATATGGAACGCCTCCTCATGGAGGAATTGCGTGGGGTATGGATCGTTTAGTCATGTTGCTCACGCAGACCGAAGCTATTCGCGAAGTGATCGCCTTCCCTAAAACAGCTCAAGCTTCTTGCTTGATGTCAGACTGTCCAAGTGAAGTGAATCGTGATCAATTGAACGAAGTCGGTATTAAATTAAGTGCCGGTGCTGAAAAATACTTAGCGGATCGAGCAGAAAAAGCTAAATAAGATCCTGAACTGAATCAATCTTCATGGTTGTGATGCCATTGGATTCAACTGAAGTTAATTTGAAAATCCCCTCGAGTAATCGTCGGGATTTTTCTTTTTTCACGACAATAATATATTTGATCGTGAGACCAATGAGCTTTCGAATGGAATCTTGTTGCCACCGCGGAGCCCCCATCTGAATCAGCATTTCTAAACGGAGTAGCGCCTCGGAATGATTTTTAGCATGAAGTGATCCAAAACTGCCTTCATGTCCAGTCGATAAAGCCATCAGCAAATCAGTGGCTTCACCGCCGCGAATTTCACCAATGATTAAACGATCTGGCCGAAGACGTAAAGCACGTTTTAATAAGTCCGTCATTGTAACGGAATTTTTTGGATGAGTAAAATCCGTTTTCGTCAGAAGTGAAACACTCAAAGAATTAGTAGGCCGAAGCTCTTGGGTATCTTCGATAAGAATATTACGGGAGGCTGGGTTTATTTCTTTTAACAGGGCTTGCAACACGGTTGTTTTTCCTGACGAAGTTCCGCCCACGACGATAAAGTTTTCTTTTTGTTCGATGATACGTTTAAGCAAAATAAGTTCAGCGTCAGTGCACCAATCTTTTTGATGAAGCTGTTCTAAAGTCATCGTTTTTTTTGATTGTTTCCGAATCGACAAAAGATGATACCCGCGTGATAGATCACCATAAATAATCGTCATACGTAAGTGACCAATTTGTGTTTCTATAAATGGCTTTTCTTTATTAATATAAGATCCGCACATCTGGCAAAGTCTTTCAATGCATTCGTGATAGGTTTCACGATTGAAGAAAAAATCCTCGGCCAAATTCAAAACTCCAAATTTTTCATAAATAACTTGATCTGGTTGATTCACCAGTATTTCAGTCACGTCAGGATCATCGATGTAGTTTTGAATCGGTCCTAGTTTTTCGAGTTCATCAATTATACGCTGTTGATCAATCTGTTCCAATCCAGAAATCTGCTCTTGGTAATTTTTTTTAAATAAGGCTGTTTTTTCGATTTGAGTATATTCTTGATCCCAGCTTTGAGCTAAAATTTCCTTCTGAGTGGCCAGAATGGATTCGATCCGCGAGCTTATATGGGCTTTCATCATTTACTCCGATAATTTAGGTGTGACGAAAATAACTAATTCCGTTTTATTTTCTAA
>CALMPX010000227.1 GCA_937871355.1 uncultured Bdellovibrio sp. | reverse complement strand
CACAACTAAACTTCCATCAGGCTTTAAAAAAAAGTCCACACGAGCTAATCCATCACAGCCGCTAACTTGATAAGCTTTCACCGCCATCGTTTGAAGCTCTTTCATTTTTTCACCACTGATTCGTGCCGGAATAACAATTTCAGCTCCATTGTCGTCTAAGTATTTAGCTTCGTAAGAATAGAATTCATGTTTAACAATCAATTCACCGGCGACCGAGGCGACAGGATTCGCGTTTAAACCTTTAACGGAACATTCAAGTTCCTGTCCTTGAATAAATTCTTCAGCAATTACTTTATAATCGTACAAAAAAGAATCCTTTATTTGCTCTGTGAAATCGGTTTCAGATTTGACTTTGTGGACTCCCACTGAGGATCCCGCATTTGCTGGTTTAATAAAGAACGGTACACCTAAAGTCTTTTTGATTTTTTCGAACGATGTTTTTTCAGATCGATGAAGAACCATATACTTTGAATTAGGAACACCACCAA
This sequence comes from uncultured Bdellovibrio sp., assembly GCA_937871355.1. Classification (GTDB taxonomy): domain Bacteria; phylum Bdellovibrionota; class Bdellovibrionia; order Bdellovibrionales; family Bdellovibrionaceae; genus Pseudobdellovibrio. The sequence goes on along the minus strand of CALMPX010000227.1, from coordinate 3,263 downwards.
CGGTTAATGCTTGTTTCATAAATTCTTTATCCATGTTGATCGCCGAGCTCAAAACATCACAGCCGACAAAGGGAATGTTGGTCATTCGAAGCAAGCCTTGCAAAGTTCCATCTTCTCCATTGGTTCCGTGAATAATCGGAAATGCTGCATCCACTTTATATCGAACTTGAGATTCTATTTCGATGATCGTGGCTTGTCCTAAATAAGAAACAAGAGCCACACATTGATTCTTATGATAATCATTATCGTTGATGCTGGATGCAGCCATGAGTTGTTCTTCGGATAAACAGTACCATGTCCCCTGCTTTGAGATTCCCGCCAGAATAATCTCAAATTGACTTTGATCAATCGCTTTAAAAATATTTCGAGCTGAATTCATAGAGACCTCATGCTCAGATGAACGACCTCCAAATATAAGTAAGATTTTTTTCTTCATAACACCCACTTATCAACGATAAATTTTAAACTCAACTCGTCGATTTTGCTGTCGACCGGCATCGGTATCGTTGGTCGCTACAGGTACTTTTTCGCCTTTTCCAACTGGAGTAAATTTACTCTCTTCAAATTCGTATTTTTTAATTAACCATTTTTTAACTTGCTGAGCGCGACGTTGCGATAAATCCAAGTTGTAGCTATCAGATCCCTTGCTATCTGTATGACCTTCGATAATCACTTTTTTAAATGGTTTTTGCTGAAGATATTTAGCAATCTTATGCAAATCATTTTGTGCGCCAGCGCGGATATTGTCTTTGTCGAAATCAAATAAGACTTCAGCGCTTAATCTAAATAATTCGTAACCGTTCTTCTGAATAATTTTGATTTTACTTGTTTTAGTCCATCGAACGATCGTTGGTTGAGAGAACGGCTGCCATTGGCCACCTAAATTTTTAGCTACGGCACACATGGTAATTCCACCATCCGGAATGTCTTTTATCGTTGGTATCGCCAGCTCCGTACCTGGCAGTTCTTCCGAGTACCCAGCCTCTTGATAGCAACTAGTTGTCGGCGTTGAGCCGATTTTCCAACGATAGGCCTCGTAATCACTTGGATTTTGTGCTGTTACAGGAATACTTAACTCAGTCTGCTCCGATTCGCCGATCGGGTAATTCTTAATAACCGCAACTGGCAATGCTGTTGGCTTCGGCTTAGCTTTCACCCAACGAACGATCGTCGGTTGATTAAGTGGCTGCCATACACCTTTGTCATTCTTGGCCAGAGCACATAGCGTAATTCCACCGTCAGGAATTTCTCCAATATCAGTTTGAATCGTTAAATTCCCAGGAACTTCTTCTGAATAATTTTCTTCTTCGTCACATTTCATGACTGGAGTGGATCCAATTTTCCAACGGTATCCTTCTATATTTTTGGCTGTCACCGGCATATCTAACGATGTCTCAAGTGATGTTCCTTTCGGAGCGTTACTAACAACCGCCGTAGGATATTCTGTTGATTTTGAATTCTGTCCACAAATGGGTCCAAATTGAACATAAACACCGACATAGGCTCGCACATCAGGACTGGCTTGCGCGTTGGCAAACTTTGTTCCTAACCCTCCATGCATATTCACTGTTTTAGTAAATTCATGACGTAACCCTAGGTTTAACTCTGCCGCTTGCTGAGCGGTACGAGCTGAATCACTTTCGTCTAATTTACCCGTACTGCTCCCGACGAATTCGGCAATCAAATCTGATTTTATGCTTTGAAATCTTTCATTCAAAGCCAAAGAAAAAATCCATGAATCTTTAAAGGGCACAAATGGAGGCAGAAGCCCAGTGTCTGGATTGACTAGCCGATCTCCCGGTGATCTTTTGCGATAACCAATATTTAAACCCAACTTGGTTCCCGATGCGATGGTCGTGTCACCCATAAGTTGAAGATTTAATGTAGGACCTGGTTTTTCACCCGCGAATGGATTATTATCGATCGTATTGACATTTCCTGACAAACCAACAGTCCATCCGCCAGTATCATCTCCGTAAAAACGGTATTTAGTCATAGCACGAATTTCAGTAAGACCAAATTTATCAAAATAACTTACACCGTAAGGGTCTTGATTTTGAGCGGTGACCACAAAAGGTAAATTCAATCCGAAATCCCAGTTTTTAGTGATTCCCATACCTAAAAGCAAATCGGCACCGACGAGGTAATCATTCGCACGCTTTCCTGTTAGATCTTGCGCGGGGGCCGAAGAGTAATATGAATCTGAATAGGTTAAAGTATTTTTAGCATAGTTGAAGAATAGACCCAAACTACACATACAAGGCTTAATTGTTTCTGAAGACTCCACAGTCAAAAAATCTAAACCCGAATAGGTCGGTGCAAAGTTTTGATATTCAGTTCCGACAACGTTGGCCTTGGCAGCTAAAGACATCGTCAACATTAAAGCCATACCCAAAATACTATTTATTTTACTCATGCTGAATACCTCGTTGTTCATATCAAATACTAAACTGTACTACTTTGCTTTGTTTTTTTCTTGAGATTCCATTTTTTGTTCGCGTTCTGCGGACTTAACGGCGTTATTCACAATTTTCTGAGCAATTTGACTCGGGTTCAAATTATTTCTCATTAAATAAAGACTTCGCTCTTTTGAGGCACTTTTTGAATACTCAACGTTCGAATTCGCCACAAAATTAATAATATCTGTTTCAAATCCACCCTTTTTATACTGTTTGTGATAGAGCGGCTTAAATTCTGCGATAATATTTTCTAATATAATACCAGAAGTCACTTGATCGGTCTGTTTGGCCTCATTGTTTTTCATGATCTCAACTGCTTGACGCACCAATGCTTCGATCGTCTCCTGCCATTGACCCTCTTCTTCCAGCGGATTTCGAACATTTGATAAAACTTTTTCAACCATTCCATCGTCATCTGGTCGAGCCAATATAATCATGGCCGCTTGGCGTAACGCCTGAAGATTATTCTGTTTTGCATACTCATTTAACTTCACTTGAACAAGATCATTCATTTGATCTAAATCCAAAGTAGCCAAACTTTTATAAGACATGGGTGCTTGAACTCTTTCAAAATCCTTACTGAGATCTAATCCTGAACTATTTGCTTTTGGTGAGGTTGTTGTACAAGACGATAAGGTTAGCACAAATAAAAGGTAAAAAAGGCTTGTCGTTTTAATAATTTTTTGTAATTTCATACCCTTAAAATTACGTTCTTTTTAAATTAATGAGGAGATTTTTATTTGGCAACTAGACCTTTCTACGGTTTATGCTTTGTATAACATTTCAAATTTAATGACGACAATG
>CALMPX010000226.1 GCA_937871355.1 uncultured Bdellovibrio sp. | reverse complement strand
CAAAAAGACCAATACCATATTCCTGCGTATTCACGAGACTACGAAAAATGACTCTGGCCGGTGGAGTAATGTCAGCAGGATTCGTTATATTGCATGTCCCCGCCCCCGCGGCATCGCTACACAATGTGGCGACATCGCCTAACGCAGAAAAAGAATATGACCCAACAGTGGATGACGTGACGGCTGCAAAATTTTTACTAAAAAAACCAAAACCAAGAATTACATCATCGATCTGATCATCCGTAAAACCCGTGCACAAGTTAATATCCGCATGGCCATCTCCTAACTGTGGTGCAATGTCAGCATAAACTCGCAGAGCAGCTCCCATTAAAACCATGCCGGTGATTGACGCAAAAATATTTTGATTATTTGTTCGGGCTTCGGTCGGTCCAATGAGCTCGATGGTTTGCAAAGCTAAACGACATGACGCCGGATCCGCTTCCAGATTTACAAATGGTTTCATCACATTCGTCATGGCTGAACCACTCGTTTGACTGGTTAAGGCATTCGTGTAATTAATAAAATTCAACCCACATTTTCCCGCGTAGGCTGCAGCTAAAAGTTCGCGAACCTTAGGTGCGGCTTGTCCTGAAGGCGAGATATTGGTTCCGATAATCGCTATCGCATCATCAAATTTTTGATCATTTAAAGCATTCATCGCATCGGTATAATATTCTTGATCATAATCTCTACTTGAAGCTTCATTTAAAAAATTTTGACTACAAGATAAAGATAAAACAGAAAATAATAAAATAATTTTTTTCATTAGAATCTCACCATCACCTTGTTGCTCACTCGACGATCTTCTTTCGGAGAAGCTTTTGTGCCAACTTCTTCACCGTAGGTCGCCAACTGCCAGCTAACTCGTTCACCGGCGATTTCGAATCCAGCACTGACGTATCCTTGATTCATACCCACGCGTAAAAAGAAAATATCATTCCAATTAAATTCCGCTCCAATATGAGTGCGCTTAGCGGCAAAGTCTTCCTGTCTTGAATCCTGAAGATCGCGGTACTCGACTGAAAATACGCTTCTAAATCCTCTAGAATGAATAGGCATAATCGAAACGGCCGCATCCACTGATTGTTTCACCACCTGAGGGCGAGTTGTTGTCGTTAGACGTAATCCCGAAGCAGACTCAAACTTCATATCACCCACATCATGGGCCACAATGGCCAATGTTGGAAAATATAAAACGGGAGCTTGCAACATCAAAGAAATATCTCCACCCACGCCTGTCCCCTCGGAACCAATATCTTTTAAATCGAGAGAGGCGCTTGGATCCAATATCGGATTATCCACTTCGATGCGATTTATGGCTTTCATCGATGCACCAATTTTAATTCGTCCATCCCAAATATTGTAGTTTACTCCAGCTACAACTCCTATATCACTTTG
>CALMPX010000225.1 GCA_937871355.1 uncultured Bdellovibrio sp. | reverse complement strand
GAATGGTCTAAATTTAAAGCATTTTTAGTAATGTCAATGGCGATTCCGTCATTTGGACTGTAAAAATGTTTAACTCCGTATTCAAAACCCTGGGAAGAGACTTGTATTTCCATTTCTTTTTGTTAGCACAGTGTTCCGTATTCACTCAAGCACTTAACATCTTTGAAAAAGAAATGAACAATAGACGACATGGTTGGCGAAACGATTCAGTGCTTATTCAGTCAGACAAATACATTTACGTGTTTGTCTGTTTATGCTCACGAGCCGATGTGGATTTATTTTTTCCTCGTCGTCATGATGTTGCTTTCGGCTGTGGGGCTTCCATTTCCTGAAGAAGTCACTCTCGTCAGTGTTGGGATTTTAGCTTATATCGGCTTGCATCCTGAGCTTTATCCTCCTCCTTTTCCCGGAGCCCCGCATGTTCATCCGACGACGGCGGCGATTGTGGCTTTCTTAGCCGTGTTTGTTTCAGATTTTATTATTTATAGTATCGGTCGATATTTCGGGCCCAAGGTGTTTGAGTGGGGACCGGTTAAGCGCGTGATTTCAGAAGACAGTCGAATCAAAATCGAAAGTTGGACTCATAAGTACGGAGCTTTGGCTTGTGGTATTTTTCGATTCACGCCTGGCATTCGATTTCCAGGTCACTTAGCTTGTGGTATGGTGAAATTTCCTATTTGGAAATTCTTGTTAGTCGATGGTATTGCGGCCGCCATTTCAGTTCCAACTCAGGTGCTTTTGTTTGCTCATTACGGTGAACAAATCTACGGAGCTTTTACAAAATTTAAATACATTGTTTTTGGGTTGTTAGCGCTCGCCGTGATTTTTTATATCTATAAAAAATGGACCGCTAAAAAAGAAGTCCATCACTCTTGATTAATCTGATCGCCTCTATAGAATAGGTGACTTGTATTTGTTATTATCCCGCTTGTCGAGTTGAGATTAAATCGCTCTCAAGCAGTTCAAAGCAGAATTTAAGATGAGCATGACGTTTTGGTTTAAGGTTTCCGGCTTCGGGCCAGAAGATTTTGTCGTATCCGTGTTGAACGCCGAAGCATTCTTCGCGTAAACGGAATAATAATCCGCAGCTTGTTCCGAGTAACCAGTCCATTTGAACCTGATGTAATGATTCTTCTAAGTGGACCGCATTGTGGAAAGTCAGAAAACTTTCTGGTAAGTTGTTAATCAAAGCGCAAGCATTGTGATTATATTTTAAGAATGATTGCTCTAGTGGACTGACAAAAAGTTTTTCCACGCGTACATCAGCTGTTCCAACGAATGGGGTCGCTAATTTTTTAAACTGCCAATAAAGTAAAGCATCGTTAACGGTAAAATCAGTTTTAGCTAAATAATCGTTGATAGAGTCACATTTAACACTTTCAAAAGATGAATCTTCCACATGATTGTTATGGCTCATGGCGATGACAGTTCGAACGTGGAATAAAAATGAATAAAAACTAATTAATTTTTGAGTAAAAACTTCTGTAAATTGAACAGAGAAATTGTAGAGAAAGGCATCTCCTAATTTTTTTTCAAAGTCAGCGATGCAGTTTAATGCTTCATGGATAAATTTGAATTGAACACCGTTTTGAGTGAAGCATTTTTCTAAAACGTGCGTAAACTCAACTTCAAAATGAGATACAAATTCTTTATTCGTGAAAGTTTTGTGCAATGTTGACTTTTTATTAATTTCAGTCAAACGCTTTGATGAATTCGCATAGAGCTCGAAGTAAGGATCAACACTGGTTAAGAAATTGGTAATAAATTGTTGATCGGTTTTTGAGGTGGCTTTGAACTGGCTTAGTGTATGAAAATTCATTCCAATTAAAGCGTCATTCATATATTTGAGCGTCGAAGTCGGCGTGTACTCCGCAGAGTCGGCTTCCTTATTCCAAGGAATAAATTGTGTCGGCGTCGGGACGGATCCTGAAGTCGTTTTGATTTCAAAACCCATAGAAAATGAATTGTGTTTCATGTGTATATCCTCACTGATAATAAAAAATGCGGTTACATATCAGTATCGGAAGGCTTAGGCTAAGACTTGATATTGGCCTAAGGGCTTGGTACTTTTGAGATATGTACATTGATTCACACAGCCATTGGTCTGATCCTCGTTATACTCCAGAGATCGTCGAAAGCCTTTTGAAGAAGTCAGAAGAGTTAGATATTTCTGAATTTATGTTAGGAGGAGTCGATCCGCTCGACTGGCTAAGACAGCTTGAATTGAAACAAATGTATCCGAAAAGTTTTCATCTTTGTTTCGGGTTACATCCTTATTTCGTTTCAAAAAACACAGCTGTTGATTGTGAAATAGCTTTGGATGAATTAGTTAAGATCATTGATCAAGCGCAAGCACTTGGTGAAACCGGTTTAGACTTTCGCGATAAAATATTGGAATCAGGTGGTTTATCCCATGACGAGGCCAGGGCTCATCAAATCGATTTTTTTGAAAATCAAATTGAATTAGCCAAGGTCTATCAAAAGCCTTTAGTTTTGCATATTGTTCAGGCTCATGAAAAAGCTTTACAAATCTTTGAAATGTGGGGAGTCCCAGATAAAAAAGGGATGGTTCATGCCTTTAACGGAAGTTATGAAACTGCTATAAAATACATCGATTTAGGTTTTATGATCAGTGTCGGCGGAGCCGTCACTTCTGATAAGCATCAAAAGCTCCACCAGGCCGTAGCTCAGCGCACAGTCAAACTGCAGCCAGTCGCGGTCGGG
>CALMPX010000224.1 GCA_937871355.1 uncultured Bdellovibrio sp. | reverse complement strand
TATTTCATATTCAGGAGCGGTGGCGGCTCAGGGGCAAATGATTCTGAATCAACCTATCGGAACTCAATATAATCAAAATTATAACACGCAGTATGCACAGCAATATGGAAGTTGTTATTTACCCGCAGGTACATACACCATCCAAACGATGCAAACGGGACAGTGGAGTCAAGCGATCGTGAGAGGTTTAGTCTTAGCCGCCACAGGTCCAGTGCAAGTTGTTATTTCAATTCCTCAAGCACAAGTTTCGGCTAAATCGCAATTAGGTGCGACATGGAATGAAGTGGCTCCAGCAGGTCGTCTTTTTGGTAACTTTGTTATCCAATCAGTCAACGGTGTGGCATGTAATATCGGAACTCTTATTCAGTAAATCGATCAAATTATAATTGAATTGAATATATCAGAGCTACTTCAAAGAGCTCTGATATTGTTTTGAAAAGACCAAATAGCTAAACCAAGTCCCTAGAGCACTGCAAAGATGCCAGATAGCATGCCCTTGCACGAAGTGGTTGCTCGGATCGCAAAATAGACGAGAAACATCTGAGTAAGAAAATCCAGCGCCTAAAGCAAAAAAACCTAAACAAATGAGAAGATCCTTTTTGGGATAGTTTTTATCTGTTAACCATCCGCGAACTTGAAGCATCGTCAGCGCGACCGCAGCAAAACCTACAATAGCGTGGTAGGGAAAGTGTATGTATCTTGATGCGGGGATCAATGCAATCGAAACAATCACAAAACAAAAGAAGGCATAAAAGGCGTTTCGGGCCTTCATCATTTTGAAATGATAGAGACTTATACATAATAAAAAATAAACGTAAAAATACATTCCGACGAAATCCAAGATCTGAGTAAAATAATTATTCGTTGCGTGATAAATAAATGAAAAAGAACCCATGATTGTAACAGTCGTACCAAATAAAATGTTAAATTTTTTCATTGAAGATGTTTGAGATTTGTAACCACGATAAATCAGAAATAACCCGACGAGGATAAAAAATAGATTTGACCATGTATTCGCCGGTTCGTTAATGAGAGCGCAGACTCTCTCTTCGCACCATTTTACATTGGCGGGGCCGAATTGTTGTTCCATGTCATACCAAGGACACATTGGTTGGATAGTGGTTATCGTATTCATGAAAGTAGTTAATCACTTTCGTGCGGTGCTGTCTAACCGAAAATTTACGATTTCTTTCAATAATGTGATCCATCGATTTTTCATTGCAAAACATAAAAAAGTAGAATCAAATAGAGGGGTAACGCCTATTTATCTACAGCATGACGAACACAACAGGAAAGTACGGGTATAATGGCTCAGGCATTTGAAAATATAAACAGCATATCGAAAATTTCCACGGAATTGCCATTTTGGATCGATTTTTTTGATGATTTGCAAAACGTTCGCGGACGATCACAAAACACAGTTATGGCTTATCGTCGCGACTTAGAACTTTACGCTCAATTTGCCACGCAAAAAAAACGTCTTATTGAATTCTATGATTTCATGAAAAGCGAAGGATTAGCATCGCGCTCTCAAGCACGAGTCATCAGCAGTCTTCGTACGTATTTTAAGTATTGCGAATCAAAAGGTTTAAAATCAGAAGAGTTGCGTGATTTACGTCCGCCGAAAGTTAAAGCTTCTTTACCCAAAGTATTAACAGCCGAGGAATTTGAAAAGCTACTCATAGCGTCTATCGTTGCTGATCCAGCGAAAAAACTTCGTAATCACACCACATTACTATTTTTATATGGTTCAGGTTGTCGTGTGAGCGAATTGATTAACTTAAATTTAAACGATTTTTCTCCCACCGAAAAATGGGTTAAAGTATTAGGTAAAGGTCAAAAAGAACGTCTTATCCCAATGACCGAAGCTTTGTATACCATGATTGAGAAATATATCTCAGAAGCTCGTCCTGCTTTGTTGAGCGGTGGAGCTCCGAATAATTCATTGTTTTTAAATGATCGTGGACATCGTCCATCACGTATAGATATCTGGCGTTGGTTAGCTTCATGGTCAGTCAAAGCAGGTTTTGCTGAACCGGTGCATCCTCATCGTTTCCGTCATGGTTGCGCTACGGCTCTTCTTGAAGGCGGCGCCGATCTTCGTTCGATCCAAATCTTATTAGGTCATTCAAGTATTCAGACGACACAGATTTATACTTCTGTCACGACTCAGGCCTTGGCGAAAGAAATCGACGATCATCATCCATTATCAAGCTTGCAAGCTGATAAAAAAATCGGAGACGCCGGGCTCTAATTAAGTTCTAAAATCCGAATTTCGAAAATAAACGGTCGCAGAAATGCGGCCTTTTGTTTTTAAATCGTACGAACCCTTGCATAGGGTTAAGTATGAAACTATACACGTTGATCGAAAATCAAAAAAAGTTAGAAAAGGCCGAAGTCGAAATTCAGATGATTCCTG
>CALMPX010000223.1 GCA_937871355.1 uncultured Bdellovibrio sp. | reverse complement strand
AAAGATTTAGTTACACATTTAAACCGAGCCAATATTAATGCTGTAGGTCTTTCCGGTGCTCAAGATACTTTATTATGTTCTCAATTAAACGAAGAGCTTCAATTTGTAGGGGAAATCAATCACGTGAACACAGACGCGGTCGAAGCTCTTTTAAATGAAAAAAATAATACGATTCCGGTCGTTGCGCCCATTGGTATCGGCGCAAACGGCGAGAAGTACAACATCAATGCGGACTGGGCCGCGGCCAAAATAGCTATCGCTTTGAAAGCAAAAAAATTAATTTTCTTAACGGATCAAAAAGGAATTTTAAATCAGTCGGGCGAGTTGATCGAAGATGCCAGTCTCGATTTTTTGACTGATCTTATTGAAAAAAAGACGGTCACTGGTGGAATGTACACGAAGGTTTTAACGATAAAAGATGCGTTATCACACGGTGTTCCGCAAGTGCGCGTGCTCAATGGTAAAAGTTCAGTCGACGGATTGTGGAGCGATTTCATAGGAACCATGACGCATGTTTAAACTGAAGACGAAACATTTTTTAACAGGAGAAGAATTATCCGTTCAAGAGCTGAATGAATTGCTTGATCTGGCTCTGGTGTTAAAAAAGGATCGTCGAGGGACTGCCTTAGCCAATAAGACGATTGGTTTATTATTTGAAAAACCATCGCTAAGAACGCGCGTCAGTTTCACCGCGGGGATCCTGGAAATGTCAGGAGAAGTGATTGAGATTAATAGCGCCCAGAGAAAAAAAGAAAAGCCCGAACACACCATTAAAGTATTACAAGGGTATCTCAGCGGACTCATGGTGCGTACGTTTGAACATGGTATCCTTGAAGAAATGATTGAGTTTTCTAAAATTCCAATCATTAATGGGTTATCGGACCTTCATCATCCTTGTCAGGTTCTCGCGGACTTGATGACATTGAAGGAAAGATTCGGCGATCTCAAAGGTTTGAAATTCGCCTACATTGGTGATGGTAACAATATGTTGCACTCATTGATGTTGTTGTTACCGCCTTTGGGCATTGATGTTCATTATGCCTGTCCGGAAAAGTTTCAGCCGGATGAGAAAATTGTAAAACGGGCGCAATCTCGCGGAACTCAAAGCGATGCGAAAGTGGTAAAATATAAAAATCCAACGGATGCCGTCAAAGGCGTTCATGCTGTTTATACTGATGTATGGGCCAGCATGGGTTTTGAAAAAGCTGGTGAAGATGAAGCGGCTCATTTGAAAAATTTTGAAGGTTTTCAAGTGAATGCTGATTTGTTTTCACAGGCAGACAAGAACGCAATCGTAATGCACTGTATGCCGATTAATATAGACCAAGAAATTTCGAGTGAAATGATTAATCATTCTCGATCAGTTCTTTTTGAGCAAAGTGAAAATAGATTACACGCTCAAAAGGCACTCATGATGGGATTGTTTAGTTCCTAACATGATTATGGGGTGTAAAAATGGAGGCAATGATGAGTGCAAATACAGATGCAAGAAGTCGCATAACTGCTTTGAAACGATTATTAGATGCTGGATTGGCAACGACTCAAGAAGAAATTTGTGATGAGTTACGTAAATTAAGTTTCGATATTACTCAAAGTACTGTTTCTCGTGATTTACGTCGTTTAGGTGCCATTCGTATTGTTAACTCCAGCGGAGAAACCATCTACAAGCTTCCAAATCAATTTAATAATTTAAGCCCTGTCAGCGTTCCCGATTCAGTTTCCAGTGGTTTGTGGGGGTTGATTAAAGACATTAAGCACAATGGGTATATCATCGTTATTCACACCACGCCTGGTTCAGCCAGTTTGATCGCTAAACATATCGATGATGTACAGCCAAACGGAATTTTAGGAACCATCGCTGGCGATGATACCATTTTTGTGATTCCATCAGGTAAAGATCAAGCAGAGAATACGATTAAAGCCATTCAAACAGAATTTGAAAAAGACTAGTCTAATAAATATTTTCTTTCCTCTGCTGTAGGAATACGGCAGAGATCATTTTTTCCAAATAATTTATACCTGTTTTTTGCTACTAAATCATAAATGAAATTTCGCATAGATAATGGGATAGCGTAAAATATTTTAATCCATAAAAACCAGATGCTCGCGTCAGACAATGATTCAATAACGGCCGTACTTTTTTCTAAAACTTTTCCATTCTTATAATAAAGAATCGATTTTAAATCGAGACGTTGTGATTCAGGTAAAAATTCTAAGGCTTTCTTTCCCTGCAAGGCTGAATAATGCATTACTTTTTTCCTATCTATACGCATGAGGAAATTAATGTAACCATTGCAGAGATGGCAGACGCCATCGAAGAAAACGATGTTCATAAGTCCAAGGTATCATTTTGACCAGCTTAAGCAATAAGACCTAGACCATGCTGTCCCGGACATCGTGGGGTTAAAGAAAAAGCATGATTTTCCTTTCAAATCAGTGTTCAATTTAAATGACAATTAAATGAGCATGCTATTTAAGGAGAGCTTATGAGTTTTACCGCTAAAGAAGAGAAAAAAGTCATCGAAGTATTAAATACGATTTTAGAGTGTGAACTTGCTGGCGTTGTTCGTTACACACACTACGCGCTTATGGTTTTTGGACACAATCGTATTCCCATCGTAAAATGGTTGCGTGATCAGGCTTCAGAATCATTGTTACACGCCAACGTAGCCGGCGAACACATTACAACTTTGGGTGGGCATCCGAGTTTGAAAATTGGTCCATTGGTTGAAACTCATAAGCATTCTTTGAATGATATTTTAAAAGAGAGTCTTCACCATGAACAAAGTCAGATTAAAAATCTTTATACTTTATTAAAATTAACTGAGGGTAAATCTGTGTTTTTAGAAGAATACGCTCGTGAAATGATTTCTGAAGAAGAACTTCATGTATCTGAAGTTAATAAAATGTTGCGGG
>CALMPX010000222.1 GCA_937871355.1 uncultured Bdellovibrio sp. | reverse complement strand
CATAAAACCTACATCGTTTCCAAATCGCCTTGAAGGGCTCCGGCGGCTTTAATAGAATGAAGAATTGAAATAAGATCTTTGGGCGGCACGCCTAATTTATTTAAAGCTTGAACTAAGTCTCCGACATTTGTTCCTGTATCTAAAACGGCCGTTTTGTCGTCAACTGATTTTTCTTTTTTTGTTTTTTCGTCTAAAATCTTTAAGTTAATATTACCATGACTAATACCTACTCTTGAAATTCTGACTTTTTCGCCAATAATAATTGTTCCCGTTTTTTCATTGATGACTACACGAGCTTTTTGATCAGGATTGACGTCAATATTTTCTATCGTTGCCATGAGCTCAACGCCTTTAGTTTCATAAGCAGCTGGAGTAATAATATCTATCGTTCCTCCGTCTTTGGCGGAAGCATATTGACCACCTAATTCTTTATTGATGGTCAAAACTGTTCTGGTTGCTGTCGTAAAATCAGGATTGTGCAAAGTCATGCGGTACATTTTTCGTGCTGAAAAATCAGCATCGATATCACGCTCAATCATCGCTCCGTTGGGTATGCGACCAACGGTCGAATGCAATTCTTTACCATCACCTAAAACCGAAACTGAACCTGACGCTACCGCATAAATTTGGTCATTTCCAGCTCTGAGTGGTGATTGAATTAATGTTCCTCCGACTAATGACGAAGCATCGCCGATTGAACTCACGGTAATATCTAAAGGATTTCCGGCTTTAGCAAATGGAGGCAACTTCGCTGTAATAATGACAGCGGCAATATTCTTTCCCGCGGCTTGGTCCGGATTAATTTTAACTCCTAGTTTTTCGATAAAACGTCCAAAAGATTTATTGGTGTAATCCGTTTGTGTATCTCCAGTACCTTTAAGGCCTATCACTAATCCATATCCGATGAGTTGATTTTCACGAACTCCGCGAAGACTGGCGATATCTTTCAATCGAGCGGCCTCAACCGTCATACTTACTATAAACAATCCCGCTACTAAAAATATTTTCATCATAAGTACTCCGACTATTGTTTCTCAGTTTTTTTAATGTGAATAATATCGTATTGCGGATCAAAAATCTTACTTGAATTAATCGCCTGATCATCAAAGTCTTCTGGTCGAACCATTCCTGTTGCAATCACCTTATAAGGACGTTTTTGAATGGTCATCATTTGTTGTCCAGAAATCTTATACATACCTTCTGCCGTTTTTTCGATGATACGTGATGGAATAAATTCCACATCTTTAAGGTCGACCTTTTCTTCTTTTTTAGAAACTGCAGCCACTGGCTTTTCGTCTTTTTTAACTTTAAGATCTGGAATAGCCGCAGGCATACGTTTGTTTACATTTTCCTCTGCTAATTTTTGAATGCTTTCAGCTGTTGCATCATTACCCGCTAGTCCGTTGGTTAAAATATTGTCTTTTTCTTTTTCAATTTCTGCTAAACGTAATTTTTTGGCCTCATCCAGTTTTTTATCTTCTTCGAGCTTCTTTTGATCAAGTTCTGCTTGTTTTCTTTGTTCTTCGAGTTGATTCAGTAACTCTTGAATCGTCGAAACTTTGGTTTCTAATTGTTTTAAAGCGGCACCTTCAACTTTAATACGTGTTGAGTCACCCGCTCGTCTTTGCTTATTTTGAGCAAACAAATAACTTGTTTGACCTTCCATCACCCACAGTGATCCGGCGCCTGCGTTTAAAGATGATTCATCTTCCATCTTCTGGCGTGTCATTTGACGATAGTCACGATCTGAAACTGGAGCATAATTAGGCTCTGTGGAATATTTAACTAAAGGCTCTGCCTCTGGAGCTTCTGGCACCTTTTCGATCACAGGAATTTCTTCCATCGTCGCGCAACCATTCAAGGCAGCAACTAAAAAAATCAATGATAGTGATAAAACAATTTTCTTCATAAATTCAAATCCTTTAAATTTATTTATTTTTAAACTTTAACAGAACAACTTTTATTCAATACGTACTAAACCTTTTTCTTCAATTTTTGCAGAAAACATTTTTTGCGAATCTGCATTTTTAAATTTAATCACGTCGCCAATGGCTCCGGCCTCTTCAGCTAAAGCAGAAATAGATACTTCAAAAGCTTCTTTTCCGATTACAGCCTTGACCATTTGACCTGTTTTCATAATTGTTTCGCGCTTTAAATCACGATAATTAATCATTTCTCCAGCAGGAATAAATTTACTTGCTTGCATTCCAATTAAAGCTTCTTTAGTTAAAACCACATCAGATCCACCGGGAACGAAACGAACATCTGTTGTAATCATCGCTTCTGTAATAGGTTCACCGAATTTTAAATCACGATTTAATACAGCCACATTAACGTATTTTTTGATTTCCGCTGTAATCCAACCTTTTTTATCGGGCTGAGATACAGAGTAAACAGGAATCATGACGGTTTTTTTATTAAGATCTATATTTAGATCCATTTCCCAATCAGACGTAACCACTTTTGGCACAGAATTAATATTAATTCGGTAATCACATTTCTTGCAGTTAGCTAGTAGATGATTCTTAATTTTGCGCTCGACTTCCATGCGTGAAATATATTGTTTAGAACGTAGCAATTTCACTTCTGATGGAAACATGAAATAAGAATCCACCATACGTAGTTTTTTTATTAAATCACTTTTGGCAATACTGGCCGATTTATCCGTTGCTACCACAATGTTTTTTAGTCTTTCTAATATTTCACGTGAAATATTATTTGTTTCGACTATATCGAACGCGGTGATTACATCGCGTGGAGATATCTCTGTCGCCGAGGAAATAATAATTTCACCCTGTCGAGCTGAAGCAAGACATGTGACAAGAAAAAGAAGAATAACACTTAACAAACGCATTATTTAACACTCACAGCTGTTTGAAGCATTTGATCGGCCGTTTGAATCACTTTTGAATTTGTTTCGTAGGCACGCTGAGCGGTGATCATGTTGACCATTTCATCAACGATGTTAACATTACTTGTTTCTAATTCGCCTTGAGATAGAAATCCCGTACCAACTGTGCCCGGACGATAAGTGCTGGGCTGTCCGCTCGCCGCTGTAGCTACATATAAATTTTTACCCATACTTTTGAGCCCGGCTGGATTAATAAAATTAGCAATATCTAATTGACCAATGGTCGTGGCTCCCTCATTCGCTTTTGTCATGCATCTGATTTCACCTGAAGGAGTAATCTCTAATGTTATGGCATCTTGTGGCACTGTGATTTCAGGAACCAATATGTTTCCATTTTTATCGACGACTTTTCCTGAGGCATCTTTTTTAAAAGCACCGTCACGCGTGTAGGCAATTTCACCATCCGGAGTTCTGACTTGAAAGAATCCATTTCCTTCAATACTTAAATCTAATGGATTCTTGGTACTTTGAGTTTGTCCTTGTGCAAAATCTTTTTGA